>NZ_CAXSXW010000005.1:0-142379 GCF_964241505.1 Klebsiella sp. Q11 | reverse complement strand
CCGGGAAGAAGCTGAGCTGATACATCAGCCCCGGCACACTCCCCGGGTCGCGGCGTAAACGCCTTACCCGGGCTACCGGCCCGCAGACGGCGGTGAATTCGTAGCCCGGCTAAGCGCAGCGCGAGCCGGGAAGAGGCCGAGCTGATTCATCAACCCCGGCACACTCCCCGGGTCGCGGCGTAAACGCCTTACCCGGGCTACCGGCCCGCAGACGACGGTGAACACGTAGCCCGGCTAAGCGCAGCGCGAGCCGGGAAGAAGCTGAGCTGATACATCAGCCCCGGCACACTCCCCGGGTCGCGGCGTAAACGCCTTACCCGGGCTACCGCTACCGGCCCGCAGACGACGGTGAACACGTAGCCCGGCTAAGCGCAGCGCGAGCCGGGAAGAGGCAGAGCTGATACATCAACCCCGGCACACTCCCCGGGTCGCGGCGTAAACGCCTTACCCGGGCTACCGGCCCCGCAGACGACGGTGAATACGTAGCCCGGCTAAGCGCAGCGCGAGCCGGGAAGAGGCCCAGTTGATACATCAGCCCCGGCACACTCCCCGGGTCGCGGCGTAAACGCCTTACCCGGGCTACCGGCCCGCAGACGACGGTGAATACGTAGCCCGGCTAAGCGCAGCGCGAGCCGGGAAGAGGCAGAGCTGATACATCAACCCCGGCACAGCGGCGTAAACGCCTTACCCAAGCTACCGCCCCGCAGACGGCGGTGAATTCGTAGCCCGGCTAAGCGCAGCGCGAGCCGGGAACAGGCCGAGCTGATACATCAGCCCCGGCACATTCCCCGGGTCGCGGCGTAAACGCCTTACCCGGGCTACCACTGTCCAGGCTACGGGAGTTGCGGCATCGGGTAGCCCGGACAGGCGCAATGCGCCGCCTCCGGGAGAATGCGTTATCCGTTAGCAGCCACCTTGCGCAGATCGAACACGCGGCAGGCCTTACCCTCGGAGCGCGGAATGCTGCCGCAGTTAACAATGCTGATATCGGTCGAAATCCCCACCATCGACTTGATCCGGTGGCGCAGCTGGTGGCAAATCTGACAGCGCTGCTCGTGGTTCAGCGCCAGACCGCTCTCTTTTAGCTCCACGCGCACCGAAAGTGAATCAAGATGGCCCCGGCGGTTGACTTCCAGCTGATAGTGCGGCGCCAAATGTTCGAACTTGAGGATCTCCTCTTCCAGCTGCGACGGGAAGACGTTCACGCCGCGGATAATCAGCATATCGTCGCTGCGCCCGCTGATGCGATCCATCCGGCGCATGGTGCGGGCGGTGCCCGGCAGCAGTCGCGTCAGGTCGCGGGTGCGGTAGCGGATCACCGGCAGCGCTTCTTTAGTCAGGGTGGTGAACAGCAGCTCGCCGTGTTCGCCGTCCGCCAGCGGCGTACCGGTGTCCGGATTCACCACTTCAGGGTAGAAGTGATCCTCCCAGATCGTCGGACCGTCGGCGGTTTCCAGACACTCCATCGCCACCCCCGGCCCCATCACCTCCGACAGGCCGTAGATATCCAGCGCCGAAATCCCCAGACGACGCTCGATTTCCGCCCGCATCGCATGGGTCCACGGCTCCGCGCCGAACACGCCCACCCGCAGGGAGCAGCCGCTGGCGTCGCCGCCCATCTGGCGCTCCAGCTCTTCAATCAGGTTCAGACAGTAGGACGGCGTCACCATAATCATATCCGGCTTAAAATCGCGGATCAGCTGCGCCTGTTTTTCAGTCTGCCCGCCGGACATCGGTATCACCGTCGCGCCTAAACGCTCCGCGCCGTAGTGGGCACCCAGCCCGCCGGTAAACAGACCATAGCCGTAGGCGACATGAATTTTGTCTTTTGCCGTCCCGCCCGCCGCGCGCAGGGAGCGGGCGACAATATTGGCCCAGTTATCAATATCGCTTTGCGTATAGCCCACCACCGTCGGTTTGCCGGTGGTGCCCGAAGACGCGTGGATACGCACCACCTGCTCCATCGGCACCGCAAAGGTATCAAAGGGGTAGTTGTCGCGCAGATCCTGCTTGGTGGTGCAGGGAAACTTGCTCAGATCGCTCAGTTCGTGAAAATCGTCAGGATGAATGCCCGCCGCGTCAAATTTACGGCGATACATCGGCACGTTCTCATACGCATGCTTAAGGGTCCACTTCAGACGCTGGGTTTGCAGGGCCTGTAGCTCGTCGCGCGATGCGGTTTCAATCGGGTCTAATTGAGTTATCGTTGTCATTTTGTAGGGTACTCGCAGGTAGATTCGCTCACACTCGCTCAAGGATCATGGCAATGCCCTGACCCACGCCAATACACATCGTACACAGCGCATAGCGCCCGCCGCGGCGCTGCAGCTCCAGGCTGGCGCTTAATGCCAGCCGGGCGCCGCTCATTCCCAACGGATGGCCTAAGGCGATGGCGCCGCCGTTGGGGTTAATATGCGGGGCATCATCCGCCAGCCCCAGCTGTCTGAGCACGCCCAGCGCCTGGGCGGCGAAGGCTTCATTCAGCTCAATCAGATCCATATCGTTTATACTCAGCCCGGCGCGCTCCAGCGCTTTACGTACCGCCGGTACCGGTCCAAGCCCCATCAGCTTCGGCTCGACGCCCGCCGTCGCCATCGCCACAATACGCGCCCGGGGCGTCAGCCCCTGAACGATGGCCTGCTGCGAGCTGGCGATAATCAGCGCCGCGGCGCCGTCGTTGACGCCGGAGGCATTTCCCGCGGTCACTACGCCACCCTGACGGAACGGCGTTTTTAGCCGCGAAAGCTGTTCAATGGTGGTGTCCGCCCGCGGATGCTCGTCGTCGCGCACGACGTTTACCGCTCCTTTCCTGTCGACAACGTTTACCGGTACGATCTCCTGCGCCAGAATGCCGTCGCGCTGGGCCTGAGCCGTACGCTGCTGGCTGCGGAAAGCGAAAGCGTCCTGATCGGCGCGGCTGATATTTAACAATTCAGCTACATTCTCCGCCGTTTCCGGCATGCTGTCAGTGCCAAATCGCTGCTGCATGAGCGGGTTCACAAAACGCCAGCCGATGGTGGTATCAAACAGCTCGGCCTGGCGCTGCCAGGGGGCGCTGGCTTTGGCCATCACAAACGGCGCCCGCGACATGGACTCGACGCCGCCGGCGATCATCAGATCCGCCTCTCCGGCTTTGATGGCGCGTGCGGCGAAGCCGATAGCGTCGAGACCGGAGCCGCACAGACGGTTAATGGTGGTGCCGGGTACGGTGTGCGGATAGCCCGCCAGCAGCGTCGCCATATGGGCCACGTTGCGGTTGTCTTCGCCAGCCTGGTTGGCGCAGCCGAGAATCACATCATCAATCGATGCCGGATCGAACTTCGGGTTACGGCTCAGCAGTTCGCGCAGCGGGATGGCGGCGAGGTCGTCGGCGCGCACGCTGGCCAGCGCCCCGCCGTAGCGGCCAATCGGCGTGCGGATCCCGTCACAAATAAAGGCGTCGCGCATCAGACTTCTCCTGTGATTGTGCCGCCGATGCGGTGCGATTTACCGCGGAACAGAGCGACAACTTTTTGCTGTTGGTTAACAATTTCTATGTCATAGACCCCGGTCAGCTTGCCCTGATGCTTAACTCTCGCCGTCGCGGTCAGCAGCTCGCCGACAAAGGCCGGACGCAGAAAATCGATGCTCGCCGCCGACGCGACCGCCGCCAGCCCCTGACTGTTGCAGGCGTAGGCGAAGGCGGTATCGGCGAGCGAAAACAGCTGTCCGCCGTGGCAGGTATGGTGGCCGTTGAGCATGTTCGGGGTGATCGCCATGGTCATCTGCGCGTAGCCCTGGTCCATCTCGATAATTTCAATTCCCAGCGCTTTCGCACAGTTATCGTTCTCGTACATCGCGCGGGCGTTGTGCCAGGCTTCATTGCTCATGATGTCTCTCCATCAGCGCCTTCTGGCGCAGCAGGGAACAGGGGCGATAGCGCTCTTCGCCGTAGTGCCGCTGCAGGTTTTCCAGCAGCCGCAGCACCCGGCCCCAGCCAAGTGATTCACCCCACGCCAGCGGGCCGCGCGGGTAGTTGACGCCCAGACGCATGGCGGTATCGATATCCTCCGCGCTGGCGACGCCCTTCTGCAGCGCGTCCAGCGCTTCGTTAACCAGCATCGCCACCGTCCGCCACACCAGCAGGCCGGGATAGTCGGCGATCTGCAGCACCTTTTTGCCCTGCTGCTGAAAATAGAAAATCGCTTTATCGATCGCCGCCTGAGAGGTGGTTTCCGCGCTGGCCAGCACCACCGTATCGCCTGCGCTATGGTCGTAGACCACCACCGGACGGCCGTGCTGGATGCTTAATGCCAGGGCGGTTTCGCCGGTCGTTTCCAGCAGCAGCACCTCGTCCAGATCGGTGACAACGTCACGTTTTATGCGCTTTGCTGCGCGTTCTGCCGATACGGCGGCCAGGGCCAGCTCAGGCTGCGCTTCGCCAGGCCAGCAGTAGACCCCCTGCCCGCTCTTTTTACCCAGCCGTCCGGCCAGCGCCAGCTCCTGCTGCAGCAGCGACGGCAGATAGCGGCGGTCCTGCCAGAAGGCGTTAAACACCGAACAGGTCACCGCAAAGTTGATGTCCTGGCCAATCAGGTCGGTCAGCGCCAGCGGCCCCATGGGAAAACCGCCGCCGTCGCGCAGGGCGGCGTCAATCACCTCCGGCGCGGCGACCTGCTCCTCCAGCGCTCGCCACGCTTCGGCATAAAAAGGCCGCGCCACGCGGTTGACGATAAAGCCGGGCGTTGAGCGGCAGCGAACCGGCTGTTTTCCCCAGTCGCTGACCCGCAGGCAGAGCTGTTCAACGACTTCCGCCGAGGTGGCCAGGCCGCTGACCACTTCCACCAGCTTCATTACCGGGGCCGGGTTAAAGAAGTGCAGCCCGGCGACCCGCTCCGGGTGTTTTATTCCCGCGGCGATGGCGGTGATCGATATCGACGACGTGTTGCTGACCAGCAGCGTCGACGGGGAGCAGATTTCGGCCAGCTGTCTGAACAGCGCTTTTTTCACGTCCAGGCGCTCGGAGGCGGCTTCAATAACCAACTCCGCACGGGCTAAAGCGCTCAGATCCTCAGCCGGTGCCAGACGCGACAGCAGCGCCCCGGCCTGTTCCGCCGCCAGCTTGCCGCGGCTGACGCGGGAGGCCAGCCGCTGGCGAATCCCGTCGATGGCGCGAACCACCGCCTCAGGGGCGATGTCGTAAATCAGTACCGGATGCCCGGCGGCGGCGGCCACTTCGGCAATGCCGGCGCCCATGGTGCCGCTGCCTATCACCGCGACGGTAGGTAACGTTGTGCTCATCGGCTATTTCCCGCTGAAGTGAGGTGGACGCTTCGCCAGAAAAGCGCTGACGCCTTCGCGATAATCGGCGCTGCGTCCGGCCAGGCGCTGGTAGTCGCGCTCCAGGTCAAGCTGCTGGTCCAGGGTCTGGGTTTCCGCCAGCCGCAGCGCGTTTTTAATCAGCCCAAGGCCATAGGTCGGCTGGGCGGCCAGGTGCCGGGCCAGCGCCAGGCCGGTGTCTTTCAGCTCGGCATCGTCCACCACCTGCCAGATCATCCCCCACTGCGCCGCCTGCTCCGCGCTCAGGCTATCGCCAAGCAGCGCCAGCCCCATCGCCCGCGCGCGCCCCGCCACGCGCGGCAGAAACCAGCTGCCGCCGCAGTCCGGCACCAGACCAAGCTTGCTGAACGCCATGACGAACTTCGCTGAACGCGCCGCCAGCACGATATCGCAGCCCATCGCCAGCGTAGCCCCCGCGCCCGCCGCGACGCCGTTCACCGCGCAAATCACCGGTTTCGGCAGCGCCGCCAGACGGCGCACCAGGGGGTTGTAGAAACGCTCGACCGATAAACCGAGATCCGGCGCCGGCCCGCTGGGGTCAACGTTGCGGTCATTTAAATCCTGCCCGGCGCAAAAGCCGCGCCCGGCGCCGGTCAGCAGTAAACAGCGCACGCTGTCGTCGCGTTCGGCCTGTTTCAGGCACGCCGCCAGCTGCTGGTGCATCAGGTCGTTAAAACTGTTCAGACGGTCCGGGCGATTAAGGGTAATCGTCATCACGCCCTGTTCCACTTCGCTGAGAATGAAAGCTTCCACGATTAGCGTCCTTTAAATTCCGCAGTGCGTTTATGTAAAAAGGCGTCGATGCCTTCGCGGCGATCTTCGGTCGCGCTCAGCAAAGTAAACAGCTGGCGCTCCTGCTGAAGCCCGGCCTGCAGGCTCACCTCCTGCGACAACCGCAAAGCCTGCTTAGCCGCGCGCAGCGCCAGCGGCGAGTGGCGAGCCACGGTTGCCGCCAAAGCGAGTGCATATTCATCGGTGAGCGCTGGCGGATAAACCTCGCATACCAGCCCCGCCCGCTGCGCCTGATGGGCATCAATGCTTTCGCCGCTCAAGACCATCCGGCTGGCCAGCGCCTTACCGACGGAGCGGATCAGGCGCTGGGTTCCGCCCGCGCCCGGCATCATGCCGAGGGTGATTTCCGGCAGGCCGAAGCGGGCGTTATCGCCGGCGACAATCAGATCGCAGAGCAGCGCCAGCTCGCATCCGGCGCCGAGGGCATAGCCGTTAACCGAAGCGATCAGCGGTTTACTGAAGGCGTCGATACGCGCCCACAGCCGCGGGCGAATATCATCGAGCGTGGCGGGCAGATCTTTTTCCGCCATTTCGTTCAGGTCAGCCCCTGCGGCAAAGAAGCGTTCGTTACCGCTGATGACGCAGACGCCGACCGACGGGTCCAGCGCCGCCGCGTCGAGCACGTCGGCGATCTGCGTCAGCAGCGCGTTATTCAAAGCGTTGCGCGCCTGCGGGCGATTTAGCGTCAGCTGCAGTACGCGCTCGTGACGAGCAATGAACAGTTCGCTCATGCCATCCCCCGCGCGTCAAAGTCGACAACCACATCGTCGCTGGTGGGCAGCGCCTGACAGCTCAGCACGTAGCCCGCCGCCAGTTCGTCGGCTTCAAGGCTGTAGTTAGCGGCCATCGCCACCTCGCCGCGCAGCACTTTGCATTTACAGGTGGCGCAGACGCCCCCCTTGCAGGCAAACGGCAGGTCCGCCCCCTGGCGCAGCGCGGCGTCAAGAATGCTGTCATCCTCCGCGCTCAGGGCAATGGTTCGGTCGCGGCCGTCCTGACGAATCGTGACCGCGCGGCCCTCCGCCTGGACGCCGGTAGCCCGCCTGGCGCGGCTGTCCGGGGTATTAAAACGTTCCAGATGAATCGCGTCCTCCGGTATGCCCAGCTCGCGCAGGGCGATCTCCGCTTCATCCATCATCGCCGCCGGGCCGCAGATAAAGGCGTGCTCGAAGCGGCTGAAGTCCAGCAGATGGGCGGCCAGTTCGCGCAGCTTGTCGCCGTTGATGCGCCCCTGCAGCAGATCGCTGTCCATCGACTCCTGGCTGAACAGGTGTACCACCTGCAGACGCTGCGGATAGCGGTCTTTCAGGTCGGCCAGCGCCTGACGGAACATCATGCTGTGGCTGCTGCGGTTGCCGTAAACCAGCGTGAAGCGGCTGTCGACTTCGGTGGCGAGGGTGGCGTCGATAATCGCCATCATCGGCGTAATGCCGGAGCCGGCGGCAATCGCCAGGTAGTCAGCGCAACGCCCGGCCTGCGGCTGGTAGCCGAAATGTCCCTGCGGCACCATCACGTCCAGCGCCATGCCTTGCTGAATGTCGCTCTGGGCATAGCGCGAGAAGCGCCCGCCGGCGATGGCCTTCACCGCCACGCTGATTTCACCCGGCGAGCGGCTGCGGCAAATGGAGTAGCAGCGCCTGAGCTCTTCCCCGCCAAGGCGCGCTTTCAGGGTCAGATGCTGGCCCGGACGGAAGGCGTATGCATTACGCAGCGCGTCGGGAATGGCAAAGGTGATGGTGACCGCATCGCGGGTTTCCGGCTCCACTTTCGCCACGGTAAGCGAATGAAATGTCGTCATCGCAACCTCAAATACATTTAAAGTAATCAAAGGGTTCCCGGCAGCTGTCGCAGCGATACAGCGCTTTGCAGGCCGTGGAACCGAATTCGCTAATCAGCGAGGTGTGGCGGCTGCCGCAGCGCGGGCAGACCACGTCCTCCGGCATGTGGGCATGGCAGGCATGGCCCTGCGGCGGACTGATGCCGTACTGGCGCAGGCGTTCACGCGCGTCCGGCCCCATCCAGTCGGTGGTCCACGGCGGGTCAAGCTGCAGCACGATATGCACCGGCGCGTAGCCGTTTTCCGTCATTGCCGCGCGGATTTCTCCCAGTAGATGTTCGGTGGCCGGGCAGCCCGAATAGGTTGGCGTGAAGCCAATCACCCAGCCATCGCCGCGGCGCTCCACGCTGCGCACCAGGCCGAGGTCGGTAATGGTCAGCACCGGCACTTCCGGATCGGGAATGGCGCCTAACAGATCCCAGACGGCGTGGACCTCCGGGGGCGCGATATCAACCAGACGTTGCATAATCCCCTCCTGCTACCACTGCTGGCCGGGATAGGCGCGCTGTAAATACTGCATCTCCGCCAGCAGCGGCCCGAGATGTTCGCTGTGCAGCCCCTGCTTACCGCCGCTGCGGAAAGCCGCTTCTTGCGGGATCTGCAAACCGGCGTCGATCAGCGCCGTGTGCACCGCGTTCTGCCATTCGGCCTGCAGTTCGCGGGGGTCGACGGCGATGCCCTGCGCAGTCAGCTCAATTTCCAGCTCATCGGCCTGGAACAGCTCGCCGGTAAAGCGCCACAGGTTATCCACCGCGCTCTGCATTCTCTGGGCGGAAAGCGCCGTGCCGTTGCCCAGGCGCTCCAGCCAGCCGCGGCTAAAGCGCTGGTGGTAGCGCACCTCTTTCAGCGCCCTGGCGGCGATGGCGGCAAGCTGCGCATCGCGACTGCCGACCAGGCGGCTGAACAGCGCCACGTGCCAGACATCGATGAAAAACTGGCGAGCGAGGGTGTCGGCGAAGTTGCCGTTTGGCTGCTCCACCAGCAGTAAATTGCAAAACTGGCGCTCGTCGCGGCCAAAGGCCAGGGTATCTTCATCGCCGCTGCCGGTCAGTTCGGCGGCGTAGCTGAGGAAATGGCGCGCCTGCCCCAGCAGGTCGAGGCCGATATTGGCCAGCGCCAGATCGATCTCCAGCTCCGGCGCGTGGCCGCACCACTCGCCCAGACGCTGGGCCAGCACCAGGCCGTTATCGCCAAGGCGCAGAGCATAAGCGGCAACGGGGTTATCGTTTTTCATCGTGGCCTCACATATGTTCCATGCCGTCGGGCACGGTGTAGAAGGTGGGATGACGATAGACTTTGCTCTCCGCCGGGTCGAAAAACGCGCCGCGCTCTTCGGGCTGCGAGGCGACGATTTCGCTGGCCTTCACCACCCAAATCGAGCAGCCCTCACTGCGGCGGGTATAGGCATCGCGGGCGTTTTCCAGCGCCATCTGGTCATCGGCGGCGTGCAGACTGCCGACGTGGCGGTGCGACAGTCCCTGTTTGCTGCGAACGAACACTTCATATAACGGCCAGTAGTTTTTGCTCATCTTCATTCTCCTTACGCGGCGTCGCGAGCCTGCTGTTTTTGCGCATGCGCCAGCGCGGCTTCCCGCACCCACGCGCCCTCTTCCCATGCCTTGCGTTTAGCGCCCAGGCGTTCGTGGTTGCAGATCCCGCGTCCGGCAATCACTTCGTTAAATTCGTGCCAGTCGATGGCGCCAAAGCGGTAGTGGCCGCTGGTTTCATCCAGCCGCAAATCCGGGTCGGGTACGGTCATGCCGAGGATTTCCACCTGCGGAATGGTGTTATCGACAAAGCGCTGGCGCAGTTCGTCGTTCGAGTGGAGCTTGATTTTCCACGCCATGCTGCGGGCGCTGTTTGGCGAGTTATCGTCACCCGGGCCAAACATCATCAGCGCCGGCCACCAGAAACGGTTGATGGCGTCCTGCAGCATCTGCCGCTGCGCGTCGCTGCCCTGCGCCAGCGCCATGCAGGCTTCAAACCCCTGGCGCTGGTGAAAGCTCTCCTCTTTGCAGATCTTGACCATTGCCCGGGCGTAGGGTCCGTAGGAGGTGCGACACAGCGCCACCTGATTGACGATGGCCGCGCCGTCCACCAGCCAGCCAATCACGCCGATATCCGCCCAGCTCAGGGTCGGGTAGTTAAAAATGGAGGAGTACTTCATCTTGCCGTCGAGCATCTTCTGATACAGGTCTTCGCGGGCGCAGCCGAGGGTTTCCGCCGCGCTGTAGAGGTACAGGCCATGCCCGGCTTCATCCTGCACTTTCGCCAGCAGAATCGCTTTGCGCCTAAGGGTCGGCGCGCGAGTGATCCAGTTGCCTTCCGGCAGCATGCCGACGATTTCCGAGTGCGCGTGCTGACCAATCTGGCGGATCAGCGTTTTGCGGTAGGCTTCCGGCATCCAGTCCTGCGGTTCGATGGCCGTCTCCTGCGCGATGCGCTGGTCAAAGCGTTGTTCTTCTGTCACGTCATCACCTTTATGATTCCAATAAATTCGATTAAAAATAATTTTCGAATCACTTTGTTTTATAAAAGTTACATTCAGGTTAAATAAAACCACAAATTTTGTTTGTTCTTTTTGTGATAGCGACCGCAAAAGCTTTTGTAAAAACCCTTATTAACAGGGTATTAAGTGCATGACGCAGATCATCACCGATCACAATGTTAATAAATTATTAAATGCGAGCTTGATTTTTATGATTCACCAAAGAACTATTTATAGATATTTCACGTAACACATCTGGAGATGAACCATGCAGCAGTTAGCCAGCTACTTGTCCGGCGCGTGGCAGACCGGCCGGGGCCACGCGCGTACCATCCATCACGCCATCAGCGGCGAAGCGCTATGGGAAGTCACCAGCGCGGGTCTGGATATGGCGCAGGCACGACGCTTCGCGATTGAGCGCGGCGGCAAAGCGCTGGGGGCGATGACCTTTATTGAGCGCAGCGCGATGCTGAAGGCGCTCGCCAGATATTTGCTGGAGCACAAGGCAGAGCTGTACGCGATCTCCGCCGAAACCGGCGCCACCCGCGCCGATAGCTGGGTAGATATCGAAGGGGGCATTGGCACCCTTTTCACCTACGCCGGTCTCGGCAGCCGCGAGCTGCCGGACGATATCCTGTGGCCGGAAGATGAGCCGATCCCGCTGTCAAAACAGGGAGGCTTCGCCGCCCGCCACGTGCTCACGTCAAAATCCGGCGTGGCGGTGCATATCAACGCCTTTAACTTCCCCTGCTGGGGCATGCTGGAAAAGCTGGCGCCCACCTGGCTTGCCGGTATGCCCGCCATCATCAAACCGGCTACCGCCACCGCGCAGCTGACGCAGGCGATGGTCAAAATGATTGTTGATAGTGGGCTGGTGCCGGAGGGGGCAATCAGCCTGATCTGCGGCGGCGCGGGCGATCTGCTCGACCATCTCGATAGCCAGGACGTTGTCACCTTTACCGGCTCGGCCCGTACCGGACAGCAGCTGCGGGTGCATCCCAACCTGGTCGCGAAGTCCATTCCCTTCACCATGGAAGCGGATTCGCTGAACTGCTGCGTACTCGGTGACGACGTCACGCCGGCGCAGCCGGAGTTCGCGCTATTTATTCGCGAAGTGGTACGAGAGATGACGGCGAAGGCCGGGCAAAAGTGCACCGCCATCCGGCGTATTATTGTGCCGCAGGAGCAGGTGAAAGCGGTGAGCGACGCGCTGATTGCGCGCCTGCAAAAAGTGGTGGTCGGCGACCCGGCGCAGGAAGGCGTGAAGATGGGCGCGCTGGTGAACCACGAACAGCGTCAGGACGTGCAGGATAACGTCAACCGTCTGGTGGGCGCTGGATGTGACGTGCTGCTGGGCGGCCAGGCCGATTTCAGCGCCGCCGGCGCCTTCTTCCCGCCAACGCTGCTGTACTGCCCGCAGCCGGACGAGACCCCGGCGGTACACGCTATTGAAGCGTTTGGTCCCGTCGCCACCCTGATGCCGTATCAGAACGTTGAGCACGCCATGACCCTGGCGCGGGCCGGCGAAGGTAGCCTGGCCGGAACCCTGGTGACCGCCAGCGGCGAACTGGCGCGGGCGTTTATTCTCGGCGCCGCCCGCGCCCACGGGCGTATTCAGATACTGAACGAAGAGTCTTCCGCAGAGTCCACCGGCCACGGCTCCCCGCTGCCGCAGCTGGTACACGGCGGCCCGGGGCGCGCCGGCGGCGGCGAAGAGCTGGGCGGCCTGCGGGCGGTGAAGCACTATATGCAGCGCACCGCGGTTCAGGGCAGCCCGACGATGCTCGCCGCAATTGGCCAGCAGTGGGTGCGCGGCGCGCAGGTGGTGGAAGACCGCATTCACCCGTTCCGTAAATATTTCGAGGAGATCCAGCCGGGCGACAGCCTGCTGACGCCGCGCCGCACCCTGACCGAGGCGGATATCGTCAACTTCGCCTGCCTGAGCGGCGATCACTTTTACGCTCATATGGATAAGATTGCCGCCGCGGAGTCGATTTTCGGCGAGCGCGTGGTGCACGGCTATTTCCTGATTTCCGCCGCTGCCGGGCTATTTGTTGACGCCGGGGTCGGCCCGGTGATCGCCAACTACGGAATGGAAAATCTGCGCTTTATCGAGCCGGTGAAGCCGGGGGATACCATCCAGGTACGCCTGACCTGCAAACGCAAAACGGTGAAACGCCAGCGCAGCGCGGAGGAGAAAGCGACCGGCGTCGTCGAGTGGGCGGTAGAGATTTTTAACCAGCACCAGCAGGCGGTCGCGCTCTACTCCATCCTGACCCTGGTGGCCCGCCAGCAGGGGGATTTTGCGGAGTAAATATTAGAAACTCGCCCATCTTTATCGCCATCTTCATGCCTCTGCGGAGGCATTTTTTGTAACTGGCAAAACTGACAAACAACCTGGCAAAAGCAGGCAAACGCCTCGGCGCTGACCGCTGTTAGGTTAACGATACACAAGCCGACATTCGCAGCGGCACTGCACAACACAACAATAAGGTGAGGTCTCAATGGCGATTCTTTCTCCCCGCAAAACGGCTCTGGCGTTGGCTGTCGCTCTGTTTTGCGCTTGGCAAAGCCCGGCGTTCGCCCACGGTGGCGAAGCCCATATGGTCCCGATGGACAAAACCCTTCAGGATTTTGGCGCGGACGTTCAGTGGGATGACTACGCGCAGATGTTTACCCTGATTAAAGACGGCGCTTACGTAAAGGTAAAACCGGGGGCGAAAACGGTCATCGTCAATGGTAAAACCCTGGAGCTGCAGGTGCCGGTAGTGATGAAAGACGGCAAAGCGTGGGTTTCTGACACCTTTATCAACGACGTGTTTCAGTCCGGTCTTGACCAGACTTTCCAGGTGGAAAAACGCCCGCATCCGCTGAACTCGCTGTCAGCGGCGGAAATCAGCGCAGCGGTCGCTATCGTTAAAGCCGCGGCGGATTTCAAACCCAATACCCGATTCACCGAGATCTCTCTGCGCGAGCCGGATAAAAAAGCGGTGTGGGATTTTGCCCTCAACGGTACGCCGGTCAACGCCCCGCGCGCTGCCGACGTGATCATGCTCGACGGCAAGCACGTTATTGAGGCGGTGGTGGATTTACAGAATAAAAAAGTGCTTTCATGGACACCGATTAAAGACGCCCACGGCATGGTGCTGCTGGATGATTTCGCCAGCGTGCAGAACATCATCAACGCCAGCAGCGAATTTGCCGAAGTGTTAAAAAAGCACGGCATCGACGACCCGAGCAAGGTGATTACCACCCCGCTGACCGTCGGCTACTTCGACGGCAAAGATGGCCTCAAGCAGGACGCGCGGCTGCTGAAAGTGGTCAGCTATCTTGACGTTGGCGACGGTAACTACTGGGCGCACCCGATTGAAAACCTGGTAGCGGTGGTCGACCTTGAGCAGAAGAAGATCATCAAAATCGAAGAGGGGCCGACGATCCCGGTGCCGATGGCGGCCCGCCCCTATGACGGGCGCGACCGCGTTGCGCCAAAGATTAAACCGCTGGATATCATTGAGCCAGAGGGCAAAAACTACACCATTACCGGTGATATGATCCACTGGCAAAACTGGGATTTCCACCTGCGCATGAACTCCCGCGTTGGGCCGATTCTCTCCACCGTGACATATAACGATAACGGCAAGAAACGTCAGGTGATGTATGAAGGTTCGCTGGGCGGGATGATCGTCCCCTACGGCGACCCGGACGTGGGCTGGTACTTTAAGGCCTATCTCGATTCCGGCGACTACGGTATGGGCACCCTGACCTCACCTATCGTCCGCGGTAAAGACGCGCCGTCTAACGCGGTCCTGCTGGATGAAACCATCGCAGACTATACCGGCACGCCCACGACCATCCCGCGCGCAATTGCCATCTTCGAACGCTACGCCGGGCCGGAGTATAAGCATCAGGAGATGGGCAAGCCGAACGTCAGTACCGAGCGTCGCGAGCTGGTGGTGCGCTGGATCAGCACCGTCGGCAACTACGACTATATTTTTGACTGGGTATTCCACGAAAACGGCACCATCGGCATTGATGCCGGGGCGACCGGCATCGAAGCGGTGAAAGGCGTGCAGGCGAAGACCATGCATGACCCGAGCGCCAAAGAGGACACCCGCTACGGCACGCTGATTGACCATAATATTGTCGGCACCACCCACCAGCATATTTATAACTTCCGCCTCGATCTAGACGTTGACGGCGAGAACAACACGCTGGTGGCCATGGACCCGGAAGTGAAGCCGAATACCGTCGGCGGTCCGCGTACCAGCACTATGCAGATCAATCAGTATACGATTGATAGCGAGCAGAAAGCGGCGCAGAAATTTGACCCGGGCACCATCCGTCTGCTGAGCAATACCACGAAAGAAAACCGGATGGGCAACCCGGTATCGTATCAGATTATCCCCTACGCGGGCGGCACGCATCCGGTCGCCACCGGGGCAAAATTCGCGCCTGATGAGTGGATTTATCATCGTCTGAGCTTTATGGATAAGCAGCTGTGGGTCACCCGCTATCATCCCACCGAGCGCTTCCCGGAAGGCAAGTACCCTAACCGTTCGATTCACGACACCGGCCTCGGCCAGTACGCGAAAGATGACGAGTCGCTGGACAACCATGATGACGTGGTGTGGATCACCACCGGCACCACCCACGTGGCCCGCGCCGAGGAGTGGCCGATTATGCCGACCGAGTGGGCGCACGCGCTGCTGAAACCGTGGAACTTCTTTGACGAGACGCCGACGCTGGGCGAGAAGAAACAATAGGCACGTCACGGCCTCAGCGATGGGGCCGTTTTTATTTATCCGCGGTCAATGCACATGCAGCGGGCAGCAGGACCGGTATAGCCTGTTTTTCAACTTCTTTTGCCATATATGTTAGATGTCGGCGATTAACTTATATGGCATAAAAGCAGGCAACGAATATCAATGAGAATGGCTTTATGTCGCTTTACGATCTCAGAACCGAAGCGCAGGCATTGCCGGCGTCCTGGCGCTCCCGGATCTTAGGCCGCGTTGGGGCAACGAATCTCAAAGTCCTGCGCATGGATGCCCACTCTGTCGCTGAGGAGGTACATGAATATGACGAGGGATTACTGGTTATAGACGGACGTCTGGAACTGAGCGTGCAAGAGAAAAAAATTTCCGTCGCGCCCGGCCAGCTTTATATAGCCAAAGCGGGAATTCCTCATACGGTAGAAGCAGGCAGCTTTGGCACCCTGGTGATTATAGATTTACCAGACAGCGGTTTCAGCGGCGCATCCCCTGCTGATTAAGTGAAATGTGCGGTAGACAGCGTTGTGCCAAAAGCGGATTTTTTTAGACAGCCATTCAATCTTTCAACGAGCTCAATTCTTCAGCGAGCCATTGTCTTAGAATGCTTATTTTAAATGAGTCCTGATTATCTGAACGGTAGACTAAATCGTACCCCCGCTCAGCCTTAAGCTTGAACTGTGGAAACGGAACAACAAGCCTTCCAGCAGCGACATCATCTGCAATCAGAACGCTGCGTCCCAGAGCAACGCCTTCGCCACGTATAGCCGCCTCAGTCGCCATGCTGCCAAGAGTCCATAAGGGCCCCTGCTGGCAGCTAAAATTTTTTTCTCCGGCCATCTCAAACCATGCCTTCCAGTTCGCCTGCATTCTGTACTCATGTAGAAGAACGCAATTTAAAAGTCCCTTAATCTCTGTCAGACCATTATGTTTCTCAAGAAAATCTGGGCTACAGACAGGAGTGACTGTTTCATCGAACATACGTTCAGACGAAACATCTCGATAATTGCCAAGGCCGTAACGAATGGCAGCATCTACCTGACCATCATTAAGATCCACATTAACGTCAGTAACATCCAGCTCAATTTCAAATTCAGGATATCTCTGCCTGAACCGACTTAAACGCGGTGCTAACCACTTACTGGCAAATGAAACCGTTGTACTTATACGTAAACTTTTTATCAGGTTTCTTCCTCGCAGACGCTCGGACTCCCGCATTAAATCGCTCAAAAGACGGGTAACCAGTTGGTGAAATTCAGCCCCTTGCTCCGTCAGAATTATCTGCCGCGTCAGCCTGAAAAATAGCTTTAACCCCAGATGCTCTTCGAGCTTCCGGATTTGCCGGCTTATCGCGCCATGCGTAACGTGCAACTCCGCTGCCGCCAGCGTCATGCTTGAGAGGCGGGCCGTGGCTTCAAAAGCGCGCAGAGTCTGCAATGGGGGAAGGCGATCGAACATCATACGCGTGATAATAATTCACGCGTGTTGTGAGAACAAATGATTTGTCAGGCCAGAGTCCAAAAATCAAAATTAACAAAAAGAACATTATTATTTTCATAGCGATAACTGGAGGAATAATGGAAAGTTTATTTGTTTACGGGACACTCGGACCTGGCCGGCCTAATGCTCATATTCTTGAAAATATCGGGGGGACATGGCAGGAAGGCCACGTTGGGGGTTCTTTATTAGAGAAAGGCTGGGGTGCAGAGATGGGTTATCCGGGAATTGTACTGGATGACTCAGGTCATCGTGTACCGGGTTTCCTTTTCAAATCAGAGAATTTACATAATCACTGGCACCTACTCGATGAGTTCGAAGGTTCTGAGTATGAACGGGTTCCTGTAGAGGTAACCACATCGAACGGTCAGACAGTGCAATCATGTCTCTATATGCTCAAAGCATAAACTGTTAGCGGCTGGTCCTGGTTCAGGTCGAGATTTTTAACTGTGTCCGTTAACAAATAAAGGTGACTGTCGGCCGGTTACAGGTAATCTGACGATGTCAGCAAGCCAGTTCAGATATGGCTGATTGAACGACCAATGATGCTAAAACGCTCTACAGGTTCTAATACAGAGAATAAATCATCCTTAATGCATCATGCACAAATCTTTAGCCCTATCTATGTCCGCTTCTCGCTCATAGCGGACCTTTGCACTTGTCCGTTTCGTGCCGTAGGCGGACGTTGCAGTATCTTCCACTTTCGGCTCGAATCAGTCTGAGGTAACGTAGCAGAAATTTTTTTCCGGACTCAACCACGATGCCTTCCATCGAAACGTTTATGACTTTCCTTCTCGCGCTGACGCTTCTGGAAATTTCTCCGGGGCCAGACATGATGCTGACCATCGCCAGAGGAGTCGGTCAGGGAAGACGTATTGCACTGCTTACGGTTCTGGGCAATGTCTTTGTCGCAGGTTTTGTGCAAGTTTCTTTTCTTGTTCTTGGGCTGGTGACCGTTGTGCATGCCTGGCCAGTTGCGCTGGATCTGCTAAGGTGGGCTGGTGCGGCTTATCTGATGTGGCTGGGCATAAAAATGATAGCGACTTCAGGCACAGATACTCGGCTGCGAAAAACCGCAATAATTTCTGACTGGAATGCGGTTAAGGAAGGTGCCCTGAACAGCCTGACGAACCCAAAATCCCTGCTGTTCATGTTTGCTTTTCTTCCTCAGTTTATCGATCCCGCCGCGGGTCCTGTCTGGCTGCAATTGCTTGTTCTGGGGAGTATCCAAAAGCTGGCAGGAATTGTTTCCCTGGGGTCAGTCGCAATGGCATCAGGGACATTTGGAAACTGGCTACGTAAACACCCAGGCTTTATCAAATGGCAGGAACGATTTACAGGCGTTGTCATGATAGGCCTTGGTATCCGCATGTTGTTCAGCGGGTCTGGTGTAGTCTCGAAATCTGCCCGGTAAGTTTTACCGAAACAGTAAACCCAGTGTCCGCCTCTCGCTCATAGCAGACCTCGCGACGCTTCAGATGGTCCGCTTTGTGCCGGGAGCGGACTGTCCAAGCCGAAGACGATATTGAGTGTCTTCGCCGGAAATGCCGCCTTTCACCGCTAAGCGTTATAAACGCTCAAAACCGTAAAATGTGATAAGTGAAGCCACTATTATTCATCTACGAACTTATCTGCTTCAGGAGAATAATGCTGACAAACGCATGCCAGCTTATGCCCGTCAGGATCGCGCAGATAGGCAACATAAAAGTCGGGGCCGTATGCGGTTCGTGTACCTGGCTCGCCTTCATTCTCCCCTCCCGCAAGGAGGCCTGCTGCATGAAACCGCCTGACAAGGTCAGCGCTGTCTGCACGGAATGCGAACATTGTCCCGTTTCCCGCCGTTGCGGGATGCTGGTCAAAAGGAGGACAAATACAGAAGTTGAACACCTCATGTGGATTATTTTCATCTCCCCACATTGCCCAGCCTTCTGTCCAGGCTGGCAGTCGTGAGTAGCCAAGAACTTTAAAAATAGCCTCATAAAAGTCCACGGAGCGCTGAAAGTCATTTGTACCTATAGTGATATAAGCCAGCATCTTAGTGCATCCTCTTTGCCCTTTTTTGAACAGACATGATATCTCTCTGAGTCGCGATGAACTATTTCCGCGGATGCGCCTGTTGCCGCTTTGAAACCTGAGCACCGGCGGTTACGGCATACCATGCTCTGTTAATCTCTTCGACTATAAGAAAAATAGCCGGGAAGACATTATCCCTGGGGTTGACACCGACTTGCCAGCCAGCGACCGACTTCTGGCCATATTTTTTCCGCACATCGGGTACGGAAAAAGCCCATGTGGCCGACCGCCGGAATACCATAATCCGCGTGCCGGATCTCGCGGCGTTCAATTTTTGCGTTTTCCACCGGCGCCATCAGGCGCGTAATCGCTGCAGAATTAGCCCAGGGATCGTCATCAAAACCGAGTACCAGAAGGGGTAACGTGACTTCGCTTGCCCGTCGGCGCGCATCCCAGGCGCGATCGTCATAAAAATAGTCGGGCATGGCACTCCAGCGCCCCCATTGCAGCATGACGGGCGCGGGTAAATCTTCCCCCAGCCCGAGGCGTCTGGCAGGCATATAGCCAAAGGTACGACACAGAACCGGCGCCAGAATACGTAATAAAAACCAGACTCTGAGCTTTTCCTGCGTTTGTTGAATTGTGCGAGTGACGCCAGCGTGCGAAGCAACAAGAACCGCCGCATGCAGCGACCGGGTGGCCGTTGAAAGCAGAATAGCGTGCCCGCCAACGCTGTGCCCTACCGCCATCAGCAGAAGATTGGGGAAACGCAGCTTTGCCCACGCGGTGACGCAGCCGACATCCTGCTCGATCCAGTCAGACATTGAGACATGACAGTGTTGCAGCGTGCCTGACCTGGAATGACCTATCCCCCGATAGTCGTAGGTCAGAACATTGAATCCCATTGCGTAAAGATACTCAGCGAAGTCCTTGTAAAACGCCTGTGATACCGCGGTGGCAGGATGGAGGATCACCAGCGCTTTAGCATCGCTTCTCTCCCATACTGTGGCAGCCAGAACATCCCCCTGCTTTACAGGGATTGTTATCAGGTTCATAAAGGATATCCGCCCATGTGGTCATACCAGTTAAATAATTTTAACTGTAGCCGCCACGGGCAAATCTGGCGATGTTTTTATTCCTCTATTAACGTCCTCTTCTCACGTAACGTCCTCTTCTCACGCTGCACAGGCTCAGCGGTCTTTTCCCCCAACCACCAGCGCCAGAAGCGGTTGGTACTGATAAGCCACTCAATCTCTTGCTTTTTTTCGACCTGTCGATCATGCTCATCTCGTGCAGATTAAGCGCAGCGGTTCGAATACGGGACAGGCAGATGCCCCTCGCGCGCTCATGACGCCCCTTTATTTAATAGCAGGAGATCACCATGCTTGAACTTCGCCCTAATTGTGAATGCTGTGATAACGATCTGCCGCCAGAATCAACAAGCGCGTACATCTGTTCATTCGAATGCACCTTTTGCGTTGACTGCGTGACTCAGCGGCTGCAAGGCCGGTGCCCGAACTGTGGGGGAGAGCTGGTGCGCCGCCCAATACGCCCCGAATCAGCCCTCCTTCGGCATCCTGCCTCCAGCCTGCGCCGATATAAACAATAAGCCGGTTTGTCACTTATCGCTGACGATCCGGTTCGCCGCGTGCCCGCTCATCCTCGTTTACGTAGCGCGTTAAGTAGCGCCTGCGTTGCGCCGGAAGACGTTCCGGATGACGAACAGACCAGCCGAAACTCACGGTGTATGGCAGGCGTCACTGGCACCACGCACAGATTGCGCAACGCCTCTGGCAGGGCTGATTCAGGCACAATGGCGACGCCCATCCCTTCCGCGACCAGCTTACAGGCGCTAATCCAGTCGCGTACCGTCACGCGTATATCAACAAGTTGCAGACCCGCCTTTTCCATCAGGCTTTTGCCATTAACGGCGCATCCGCCTGTCGCCAGAATAAAGGGCTGGTCTGCCAGCGCCTTTAGCGTTATGCCACACGTCCTGGCATGATGTGCCAGCCGATGAGTGGCTGGCAGTACCGCTACCCATGCATCCTGCCCTAATACAACGTCAGCACGGCCGGGTTCGGGATTCATGACTACCCCCAGTTCAACGGTATCAGCGGCCAGCCACTCCTCGACCTCCTCGTCCGAGCCTTCCAGGATGACGACGTCAATACCCGGATGCAGGCGCTTAAAGTCCCGCAGCAGTCCAGGCAACAAGGTGGACGTCACTGATGGAAAGCTGGCCAGGCGAATGCGCCCGCGATTTAAACCCCGGCTCTCATCGGCCAGTTCGCGGATGGCATTTAGCTGCGAAAGCATGTTTCTTGCGTGTTCAACAACCTGCCCGCCCAGCGCGGTCACGCCGATATATCGTCGCTCACGTATAAATACCGAAAATCCCAGTGAAGACTCTAGCTGGGCGATTGCCTGGCTGGCGCCGGACTGAGTCATTCCTATCTCCTCTGCGGCGCGCGAGATGTTGCCGGCATCCGCCACCGCCACCAGTAAGCGCCAATGTAAAAGGTTCATCATGATTATCAGTAGCTCAGCTAATAGTTATTTTCTTTATCATTAATTTTACAGCGCATTCCGCGTCAAATACAGTGAGCTCAGGACGTCCCCCGACCGCTTTTTACCTTTAACGGAGACAAAATGAAACTCTATTACGCCCCAGATACCTGTTCGTTATCGCCGCACATTGTGCTGCGCGAACTGCAACTTGAGTTTGAACTGGTTAGAGTCAACAACAGAAGCAAGATCACCGCTGATGGTCGCGACTTCCGCGCCATTAACCCTAAAGGTTATGTCGCGGCCCTTGAGCTCGATGATGGTCAGATACTCACTGAGGGCCCGGCCATCGTGCAGTACCTCGCCGATCTAAAACCAGAACACGGCCTGGCGCCGCGTGCGGACAGCTGGGCTCGGGTGCGTCTGCAGGAATGGCTTAACTTTATCACCAGTGAAATACACGCTGGCTCGGCACCGTTGTTCAATCCCGCGCTGCCCGAAGAGGTCAGAGCGATTTTTCGTGAGAAGCTGTTCCGACAGTTCGATTTCCTTCAGGCGACTCTCAACGAAAAAACCTATCTGACTGGCCCATCCTTCAGCGTGGCTGATGCCTACCTTTTCACTGTGCTGGGCTGGTGTAAATTCTTCTCAATCTCACTGGAGCGCTGGCCTGCGCTATTGGCGTACAGGGAAACGATCAATGCCCGTCCTGCGGTACAGGCCGCATTACTGGCCGAGGCGTCGCTTTAAGGTTGGTAATCGCTGATTGCGGGACACCGCTTTTGAGTATCTGCAAAATGGAAAGTCCGCTCCTCGTCCATGGCGGATTGCGCGTCCGATGGCCGTCTGCTGCGTGCCAGGAGCGGACATTGTCTTACCAGAAGACAGCATGCAGGAAAGCGCTTCACCTATGGGGTAAAATGCCTGAATGCATACCTGTTTACCACTTTGATTGTAAGGATTTCAAAGAAAGCTTTATGGATACGTTCAAGTTAAAACCCTGGCTAAGTCGCTGGAACCTCATTCCTGATGGCACTCCATTTATAACTCATACATCACAGTTGTATCCGGTCAAAACAGCAGCACATGGTATTAAAGCCATGCTAAAAGTTACGGATGACCTTGATGAACAAGCCGGTAATGCACTAATGGCATGGTGGGAAGGGAATGGTGCGGCACAGGTGATTGCACATGAAAATGAAGCAATTCTTCTCTCAAGAGCCACAGGTTCCTCCTCTTTATCAGCAATGTCCCGTGGAGATAAGGATGACGTAGCCTGTCATATTTTGTGTATGACTGCGAACCAAATTCATTCATGCGCAAAAAGACCGTTTCCCCAGCTTACGCCTTTACATGAATGGTTTAATCCTCTAAAACCAGCAGCCTTGAAATATGGCGGTATCCTGACACGTTGCGCAGAAATTTCAGAGGAATTGCTTTCTTCTCCTCGAGATGTGGTCGTATTGCATGGCGATTTACATCACGGAAATGTGCTTGATTTTGAAACATCTGGCTGGCTTGCCATTGACCCCAAAGGGCTAATAGGTGAACGGGGATTCGACTTTGCTAATATTTTTACTAATCCGGATCTTGGTAATCCAGTACCTCCTGTTGCGGCTGTACCGGAGACATTTAAACACGTCTAAGCATCGTCACCAGAATGGCTGACCTGGACAGAGAACGCCTGCTCAAATGGATAATTGCATGGTGTGGTCTTTCAACCGCCTGGTCCCTCTCAAGTAACGATACTGTTTCAACAACAATAAAAGTTGCCGAGTTGGCGATGACTGAACTGGAACGGTGAGTGGGAAGTCGACAATGGGGGTAATGGTTTCCTGTACGTCCGTTCCTCGCTCATAGCGGACCTTTGGCCCAGTTAGCCTGTCCGCTTCATGCCAGATGCAACCCTGGAGCGTCTCTATATTGTTATACGAGCCATCTCGGTACGATCAATGCAGCCCAGGCCCTGTAATGTCGCATGGACAGCTTCATCAAGAGGGGTGTGAGGCTCGGCACCTAAAAAATTCACCAGTTTCGTATTGTCCAGGCGAACCGGCTGGCGCCACAGGTACCGCATCTCCAGAAGTTCGCGTAAGGTTGCGTTGAAAGGTGCTACCAGGTACATCAACCACCACGGAAATGATTGTATTTTGGCCATGCCGCCATAGCGTGCCGCAGTGCGTTGAATCGCGCTGACCATTTCGCTGCCGTCGGCATCCCAGTGACCTTGCATATGAAAACGTGCAAAGGGCTCAAGCTCCTCGCGTCGTGCCAGCAGCGCAGCTATCGTTTCCGCGACATCAGGTAAGTAAGCCCACTGGTGACCGGTTGCAAACGAAGCTGGATTGGTAATGACGCCAGGCAGCTTGCCGGGCTTAATCAGACCTTGAGAAAACCAGTTATTACCGGCGCGCGGACCAAAAAAATCCCCCGCGCGGACGATCAATACCCGTCCGCCACGCTGCGAATAGGCCGCCAGTTCTTTCTCCATTTGTACCCTGATAGCTCCCTTCCTGGTGACCGGCGTCTGCTGAGCGTCTTCCCGTAATAGCGGAAAAGCGTCAGGACCATAGTTGTAAACGGTCCCGGGAAGCACGATCAAGGCGCCGGTTCGTTCTGCTGCGCCAATCGTGTTGCGCAGCATAGGCAGCACCAGATGCTTCCAGTTTCTGTAGCCGGGCGGATTGACGGCGTGAACGATCGCGCTACAGTCTGCTGCCGCAGCGGCGACCTGCTCCGGGTCGAGAGCGTCGCCCCCTACCCACTGGATGTCACCACGTCGTTCACTGCCATGAAGTCCTCGTTTTAGTGCACGAACGTCCCATTTGTTCTGAATAAGCCGGCGCGCCGTTTCACCACCGATTCCGCCGGTTGCGCCAAGTATCAGGACCTTGCCTCGGGTTTCCATATTGTCTGCCTCTTTGCTGATTTGACCTTGACAGCGTACGTACAGGCAGAGCTAAATTGAATTGGATATCTTTATAGGGCAGCTATACAAATTTGTATGAATACATCTATCCCATGGGAGTGGTACCGAACATTTCTGGCTGTGCTCAGGGAAGGCTCGCTTTCCGGCGCATCACGCAGGCTTTCGATTACGCAGCCTACGGCGGGACGGCATATCGCTGCGCTCGAGTCCGCTCTGGGCCAGGTGTTGTTCACGCGGTCGCAGACGGGCTTGCTGGCGACTGAAACGGCGCTGGCGCTGAGGGTGCATGCCGAAGCGATGGAGAGCACCGCGAATACGCTAGCGCGCACAGCCTCCAACTTTAGTCATAACAGCACGTCCATTCATGGCGTCGTCCGCGTCTCCGCGAGTGACGTTATCGGCGTTGAAGTTCTGCCGCCGCTTATTGCCAGGCTCAGGGAGTCTCACCCACAAATAACGATTGAATTAGTTCTGTCGAACCGGGTTCAGGATTTACTGCACAGGGAAGCCGATATTGCTGTACGCATGACGACGCCAGTACAGGAACAGCTTATTGCGCGTCGCGTTGGCCGCATTGAACTCGGTCTCCACGCATCGACGTCCTATCTTGCACGACATGGCACGCCTGAAAATAGCAAAGATCTGCTGAAACATGCGCTGATTGGCTTTGATCAGGATACGCCTTTCATCCGTAAGGCCCTGGAAAAATTCCCTCAGCTAAGCCGGAATGCATTTTCCATGCGCACCGACAGCGACGTGGCTCAGCTGAATCTTATTCGCGCCGGGGCCGGCATTGGCATATGCCAGGTGCAGTTGGCCAATGGCTCTGTTCCACTGCGGAGGTTACTGCCGAATTTCTTTTCTTTCTATCTTGATACCTGGATCGTCATGCACGAAGACCTGCGCAATAGTCTGTGCTGCAAATTGGTTTTCGATGTCCTGGCAAAGGGATTAGAGGAATATATCGGCCAGAGACAGGCACAGTGAATCGCCATGGAAAAATGCTCCCTTTAAGGTGCCTGTATACTCCGCACGTTTTCTCCGGAGGAGTCCCCTCCTCGAACATGCCGGCTGCTCCGTTTCGATGCAGAAACCGCGATGACCATGGTTCTGCATGAGCGCAACACACGATCCTGCGCATTATCGTTATCTGTCTTTATGCTCACAGCCTTAACGCTATAGCTAAACGGGCATTGGTGGAGTTTGGTAGACAGCGTTGTGCCTGGAGCGGAAAGCAGGTCCAATTAATACAATCAGCGCAATGCTTTTGAGAAACACACGGCTTCTGTCCTACCGACATAGGGACCGTAATTTTCAATACGAATATATCCATTTTTCTCGTAGAAATTTACTGCCCGATGGTTGATGTGTCGGGTTTCCAGTCTGAGTTCGCTATAACCCATATCTTTTGCAGATGTTTCCAGAAAAGTGAGTAAAGCTCCCCCAACTCCTGGCACGCTTCGGTCTGAAAACATTCTTTTAAGCTCGGCTATATTTTGCGTTATCGGCCGAATAGCGCCGCATCCTATTGCTTCGCCATGAGTATTCTTTGCTAATACCCATAAGGCTTTGTCATCATTCATTGCTTCAACGGTAAAATTGCTTTTGCCACTATCCCCCGTAATAGCGGCAAGTTCAGCTGATAGCATTTCGATTAAGCGATGGGATTCTGAAGAAAATGGATCGGATTTCTCTACAGTTATCATGGTCGTATCCTATAAATGAGAGTAACCAGCATAAAGTATCCTGTCCCAAAAAGCATGAACCGAAACTGATGCTGGAAGAGTATCCTTTCCCAAACTATCCCGGGGATGTTATGTCTGCTATTAGCTCATAGCAGACATTCGGTACTATTTTTCCAGTCCAGTTTGTGCGAGACCTACCTCAGCAGGCAACCCCATCCCGTCGACGTCACACCATCAGCGAGCGAGACGAGAGCGTCGCTGCGGTGGCAGAAACTCCCCCTCCCCCGTCTGTTCTGTTGACTTATTCTGTAAAAAGATTACTTTTCAGGACATGAAGAAGATACTTATTATTGTCCCGGATGGCGGCATGCTGTTTGAATCCGCCGGTATTGCCGACATTCTGATGCAGGCCAACCGTCTGCACCCGGAAGGCGCCGGGGAGCTCTGCTACCAGGTCCAGCTAGCGACCACCCAGCCGCATCAGGTGATCCATGGTCAGTCCGGTTTAAATCTGCTGGCCGATCATCGCCTGCATGAGATAGACCCTCGCGAGCCGCTCGATACCATCATGATTACCGGCAGAGGTCAAAACCCGCAGGAAGGGGTTGCGGTGGTTGACTGGCTGCGCCTTGCGGCTCCCCATGCCCGCCGCATTGCTTCCATTTGCGGCGGAGCCCTGCTGCTGGCGCAAACCGGGCTGCTGGACGGCAGGCGAGCCACTACCCACTGGAAGCTACTGGATACCCTGCAGGCGGAATTTCCTCAGGTACGCGTCGAAAGCGGTCCGCTCTATATTCAGGACGAACACATATGGACCTCTGGCGGGGTCAGTTCCGGCTTCGATCTCACCCTGGCGCTGGTTGAAGAGGACTACGGCTTCAGCCTGGCGCGCGATATTGCCCAAGATTTCGTCATGTACCTGCGTCGTCCCGGCGGCCAGCTGCAGTTTAGCCGCTACAACCTTCAGCAGACCAGCACCCTGGGCCCTATTAACGATCTGCTGGCGTGGTTGCTCGCAAACCTCACCGCCGATCTCAGCGTCGATAAACTGGCGGAAAGGGTCGCCATGAGTCCAAGGAATTTCACCCGCGTATTTACCCGGGAAACCGGTGCTTCGCCGGCGCGCTACGTCGCCGAAGCCCGTCTGGCCGCCGCGCGGCAGCGTCTGGAGCAAACTAACGAGACGCTGGATCGTATCGCCGAACAAACGGGATTTGGCAGCAGCATTAACCTGCGACGGCTGTTTGAAAAACAGCTTCACCTCACACCCGGGGAATATCGTCAGCGATTTCACTGTCGCAAAATGGCGTAAAGTGATCCTTTTTTGTCATTTACGCCAAAGCCTGCCCGGCCTACTCTGACGCCAGAGACAATGGATAAGGAGTTAATCATGGTAAAGGTCGGTATTAACGGTTTTGGCCGTATTGGACGCAACGTACTGCGCGCTGCACTGGGCAATTCGGATATTCAGATTGTGGCGATCAACGATTTGACGGACAGCAAAACGCTGGCGCATCTGCTAAAATACGATTCGCTGCTCGGTAAGCTCGACGCGGACGTTACCGCCGGTGAAGGGCAGCTTGTGGTTGACGGTAAACCCATAACCGTATTCAGCGAACGCGACCCGGCCAATATCCCGTGGCATCAGCGTGAAGTCGATATCGTCATTGAAGCCACCGGATTCTTCACCGATCGCGACAAGGCGGCGGTGCATATCCACCGCGGTGGCGCAAAGCGCGTGATTATCTCCGCCCCCGGCAAAAACGATGATTTAACCATCGTGATGGGCGTTAACGATAGCCTCTACTCCCCGGATAAACACTACGTGGTCAGCAACGGTAGCTGCACCACCAACGGTCTGGCGCCTGCCGCCCAGGTTCTGCACCAGCATTTCGGTATTAAGCACGGCTTAATGAACACCACCCACGCCTACACCAACAGCCAGGCCCTGCACGATCAGCCGGAAAAAGATCTGCGCGGCGCTCGCGCCGCCGCGCTGTCGATAGTGCCTTACTCCAGCGGCGCAGCGAAGGCGCTGGGCAAAGTTATTCCTGAGCTGGATGGCCGCTTAACGGGATACTCGCTGCGCGTCCCGGTACCGGTGGTGTCTATTGTCGACCTGACCGTGACGCTGGCGCGAGAGGTGACGGCCGAAGAGGTGAACAATGCCTTTCGTGAAGCCGCCGCCGCGGGGCCGCTAAAAGGGATTCTCGGCTATAGCGATGAACCGCTCGTCTCCAGCGACTACCAGGGTGACCCGCGCTCGTCGATTATCGACGGTCTGTCAACGCTGGTGATTGGCGGCAATATGGTTAAAATTCTGGCGTGGTACGACAATGAATGGGGATTCTCTAACCGCCTCGTTGACCTGGCGCTAATGATGGCAAGGCGTGAGCGTTAATTCACTGCGGGTGTTATTGATAGTTGACATCACTCTGTCCCGGAGAGATTCCCTGGTGACGCGCAGCAGGCTCCTCTGAGCGCCTGATAAAAAGCATAAATGCCCTCGAAGGGCATTTATGCTTTAGCGGTAATGTGCGAGGGTCAGTATTTACTTAACCATTATTCCTGCGGGGCCGGAAAATAGTCAGTGCACAAATAGCGCGATTAAAATAATGATAGGAATTGGCACACCCAGAAAGAAAAGCAATATTGAACGCATAGGTTCCTCCCGTATAATGAGTATTAGACGTTATAAATCACGCTGACGGCCGCCATAGGTGGCACAGAGACTGGCAACAAAAGCGCCAATTAACAGAGAAATAAATGACCACAGAGTGACGTAGCTGGTGGTTTTTCTGGCGGCGTCTGCGGCCTGCTGCGCTTTATCTTTTGCCTCTTTCAAATTAGCCTGGGCTTTATCATAAACCGCCTGCACCCGCTGCTCGGCCTCTTGCTGACTGATGCCGGTATTCTGAGAAACCAGCTGCGCCACATAGGTCAGATCATCCTTGGGAAGCGCGCCAGAATAAATACTGTTAGCAAAAATGCCCGTCACCTCGGCTAATTGAGCGGGTGACTCCGCCTTTGGCGGCACCGGTTGATTCATGGCCATGCCATCATTGCCTGATGCGTTGCTGTTACCTGCCGGAGTGGAGCCGCTAGCCCTGAACAGCGAGCGGGTAAAATATTCCATCGATGACTTCGATAACATCGATGATCCCTCCCCCGCGTTATTCACGGCGGTTGCCGTCGCGCCCCCGGCAACGGAACCAACGACTTTTGCGCTGCCGCCGATGAGTGAACTGATGGTAGTGGTTAAAAGAACGGCTGATACCAGCAGCGCCACCGCCCATGTCAGAAAGCCATGCGCCGTATCGCGGAAATAGATTTCATTGGTATGCGTATCAACCCATTTCGTCCGAAGCCGTCCGGCCAGATATCCCCCCATTCCTGACGCCACAATTTGGGTAAACGTCAGCCAGGCGATGGCGGCAATACCTACGGTACCCGCCGCAAGGCCTTGATTTTCCCAGGGAGAGATTGAGGTGAGGCCTAATCCGGCGCCAAGCATGAGCAGCATAAGCGCCAGCGAGGCGGCAGCGGCGGCGCCTGCAAATATCGCCCTCCATGAAACCGCGCTCGCGCTGTTTACAGCAGCCGCAGGCAAGTGCCTGGCCGCTTCCTGACTGCTTATATTGGTAGAGTCGTAGATATTCGTCATTTACGTTGTCCTTTGAAATAACTCAATTAGCCCGGTGTCGTTTTACACAAACGTCCAGAGCAGGAATTTACCTGCCAGACCTAGGGCAATATCGAGCGGGATAATTATCGTCAGCAGCTATCACCCGCTGCTTAAATTTTGGGCATTCGACACAAAGCCAATTATCTAAATTAATACGAACGAGCAGTGTATGAATTTAATCAACAATTTGATTTTAGTAGATGATTTTATTTTAACCATTTTTTATCGCCAAAAATATTGCCGCACAGCTGTAACTACTTGTTAGCAATGAATTTCCAGGTGCAGGGGGTTGTGTGGCGGAAATATGTACTACGGATACAGATTGGCCAGCTCAGATAGAATTATCTTATTTTTGTAGTGGTAATTAACTGAATAGCCTTGTTTATTAAAAGTGGCGTTAGTTTTTTATTTGCATTATCTGCTATTTCATATACCCGCCGGCAACGTAAATAATCACCCGCTGCTGATGTCGCAGCAGATGAACAGATTGAGAGGGGCACGGGGAAGCGGTCACTCCCACCTCATGGCGATCGCGATGGCTCCCCCGGCATCCCTGCTTCGTGCCCGTTCCGCCCCGGACTCATTGGCCCCTTTGATTAATTAGCGGGCAGACAACGCAAAACGCTGCTCAAGTACATGCGCAATTTCATCGTCTTCCAGCCGCTGCTTTTCTACCCGATCCGCGGTAATGCTCTTGAGCGTATTGCCCAGCAGAATAAAGCGCCCCTCGGGCTGATGCTGTATAACCAGCAGCTTTTGTACAAAGACCGCGTCGGGGTGCGTGGAGTTAAGGAAATTGGCCGGAGCAAAATCAATCCATTCCTGAGGTGACAGGTCAAAACCATATTGATTGGCCCAGCTTCCCTCAACTTTTGCCTGCAGCAGATAGTCGCCGTGCGCATCGCGGCTAAGCCGGAACGTATCGAAATCCTGGATAATGTCCGTATCAAGTTCATCCAGGGCCAGCGGCGCGCGAATACCGTAGCTCCCAAAGCCAAGGTCGCAAAGCCACTGACGGCCCTCGACTTCCGCGACGACCGCCATATGGGTTTTAGGCCGGCGCGCGGGATAGAACATGGGCCGCGCCGCGACAAACCGCCAGGCAATGCCCAGCGCTTCCAGCGCCATGGTAAACAGCCCGTTGAGTTCATAACAGTAGCCGCCCCGTCTCTGCCGTAAGAGCTTGTTGGCAATATCATCGGGCTCCATCGACACGATTTTACCTGCCTGTACGTCCAGATTTTCGAAGGGGATGGCAAAGAGCTGGTGACGCATGAGCGCGTGTAGCGTTGCGGTATCCGCTGCCGCAGTCCCGCTATAGCCTATGCGGCGGAAGTAAAGTGAAAGGTCAAAACTGTCGCTGTGCATATGATTTCCCCGGCTGGTTGGTGTGGAACACACTATAGATGGCGCCCCGCTTCGCCTGTATAGTCAGATTTATCAAAAAGCAGACTATACAGATGACGATGTCCGAAATATCCCCGCCGACGCCCCGCTACCGCCGTATAGCCGATATGCTGCGGCTGACGCTTGCTTCAGGCGCTTTACGGGCTGGCGATCGCATTATCTCCGCGCGTAAACTGGCCGAACGCGAACAGGTCAGCCTCCCCACGGCCCTGGAAGCGCTGCGTTATCTTGAGGCGGAGGGCCTGATTATCGCGCGACCGCGTTCAGGCTATTTTGTCCGCCAGCCAGCCGCCTCCGGAAACGAACAGCGCGCTGCCTCTTTGCCCGGGCCGGTGCCGGTGACAATGTCCGCCATTGCCCGGTCGCTGTTCGGTAGCGCTGAAGCGCGTCTGGTGCCGCTTGGCGCCGCGCTACCCGATCCCGCCTGGCTTCCCGTGGATGCACTACAGCGGGCGCTGCACACCGCCGGTCGTCGGCTTGATGCGCGCGGGCAGAGCTACAGCCTGCCCCCGGGAAGAGCGGACCTGCGCAGAAAGATTGCCGCACGCGCTGCGCAGTGGGGCGCTCTTTTTGGCGCGGATGACCTTATCATTACGGCAGGCGCAACCCAGGCGCTACGTCTGGCGCTCCGCGCGGTATGCCAGCCGGGTGATGCTGTCGCGATTGAGCAGCCCGCCTACTTCGGCACGCTTCTGCTGCTGGAAGATCTGGGTCTGAAGGCGTTACAGATCCCCACAGACCCGATTGAAGGCTTATTGTTGGCGCCCCTTGAAGAGGCTGTCCAGCGCCACCGCCCTGCGGCCGTGCTCGCCTCACCCACGGTGCAAAATCCGCTGGGTGCCAGCATGCCCGTGGCGCGCAAACAGGCGCTGGTGGCGCTGCTAGCCGATAAGGGCATCCCGCTCATTGAGGACGATGTGTATGGCGATCTTGCCGGTGGCGCGCAGCGTCCGCCCGCGTGTAAAGCCTTCGACAGGGACGGAAATGTGATTTATTGCAGTTCGCTGTCGAAAACCCTGGCGCCGGGCTGGCGAATTGGCTGGATTGCTGCCGGACGCTATCACTCCGCGGTATTGCAGGCCCGCATGGCCGGAGAATGGGCAGGCGCGCCGCTGATTGAAGCCGCGGCAAACGAGATCCTCGCCAGCGGCGATTACGACAGGCACCTGCGGCATCTGAAGCTGCGGATTGCGGAAGGTATGCGCGCTATCATCACCCGAGTTGAAGCCTGCTTCCCACCGGGCACGCGCGTCGCGGCTCCGGAAGCCGGCTTTTTGATTTGGGTTCAACTCCCCTCCAGGATAGATGCGCTGGAGGTACATCGTCGCGCACTCGCCCTGGGCATTGGCGTCAGTCCGGGGCCGCTGTTTTCCCCGGGCGCGGCGGAACTGCAAAACTACCTGCGCCTGAACGGTGCGAATGAACCCACCCCCGCGCTTTTGCATGCCGTTGAACAGCTCGGTATCGTATGCTACGAATTGGCCAGGGAACATTGACAGCGGCTATTGCCCGGGGCCGGTCAATTGGAGATAAAACCAGGATAGGGTAACCAATCGGGACGGGCAACGTGTCGGCCGCCTCCTCGGGGTGAACCGCGCGCTTTTTTCAAGCGCGCGGACACAGGCAGTCTGAACCAGCTCTTCGACAACCAGAACCAGCCCATAGCGCCACAGGCGTGTCAGATATGCAGCAAGATGCTGACGGACGCCGCTGGTCGTAATTTTTTTATCCTCATACTCTTATTCAGGACTCAGGATGACCGTCGATCGCTGCCTGAAGATCCCGGTACTCCTCGCAGCTATGGCCGCACAGCGTGGCGATAGTTTTCAATTGCTCTTTTGCCAGGTCAGGACGGCCTTTCGCCAGCCATGCTTCACCAAGGTATTCACGTACTTTGGCATAGGTCGGATCGAGCGCGATTGAACGCTGATAGTAGCCGATGCCCTCATCGGTACGGCCCAGCTTACGCGTGGCATAGCCCCGGTAATTCCAGGCTTCCGCGGTATCGCCATTTTTCAGGGTGTTGAGCAGGTCCAGGGCCGCCTGGTACTCCCCTTTTTTGGCCAGATGATAGGCATAACGCGTTTTGTCTTCATCGCTGAGCTGGCTTGTTTTTTCAGGGACGCACTGTTTTTTCGTGCTGTCATACACCTGTCCGCTGGGGCAGTCCGGCGTTTTGCTATTGGTACTATTGTCACCTGCGGCCAAAACCGGCGTGGTCAGCAGAGCAAACACCACGGGCAGCAGCAGACGTTGATTAATGGCGGAATGTAAAAACGACAACGTGTTCATAGTGAACTCCGGGTTAACGAAAAGAACGGCAAGGCAGCATACGACGCGGTATGCTGTCCCGTAGCAGATAGTGAGGGAAAAGCGCGCAGCAAATATGACCGGCCCGCCGCTTTTTTTCAGGGGCGTTCCCCGCTCCAGCGGCTCCCGGATATGTGCGCTTGCAAACAGGAAAATGACATTGGCTGCGGTGACCCAATGCCGTGCCAGGGTAAAACTATCGCGGCACTGTTGTGTTAGCGGTTGCGTTGTTGCAGTCATAAATGATGACTCCATCAGTACGTTGATGATGAGTTAACGCCACAACCTTTTAATCTATTCGATAAAAAATACGTTTTTTCGTTTTTTATCGCCGGGCTCAGGTACGATCCTTCTTCGCGCCCTCGTATGAGTATATATCCCCGTTTATTCCTTCACATTTCTGGCGACGCAGCGAAGAGGAGTATCTTGTCGCCAAATATCAGTGATAGCCAGCGCCGGGCTGACGCTGACGGAACGGCCCGGCATGCCCCTGGCCTCTGACGCGGTAAAACGGAGGCTTAAAAACCTAACGGGAATGTCACTCAGCTAAAAAACCACCATCAATGGGATAAACGCCTCCGGTACAGAACGCTGATTTATCTGACAACAAAAACAATATGAAGTCTGCGATTTCCTGCATTTTTGCCATCCTTTTCATAGGGTGGCTATTTGCGAAACTGCGTACGATATTTTCAGGGAATTCGCTTATTCGTGGGGTTTGGACATAGCCCGGAGCGACGGCATTGATGCGAATGCCTTGACATGCAAACTCCAGCGCTGCGGTTTGGGTTAAACCAATTATACCATGCTTAGCGGCGGTGTAAGGCGCCAGCCCAGGAATGCCAACCAGACCATTTACTGCAGATAAATTAACGATAGCGCCCCCCATCTTCATCATCTGAGGTATCTCGTATTTTAGGCAGTAAAAAACGCTGCTCAATGAGGTGGCAATGACCTTATCCCAGTTTTCAACTGTCTGCTCTGTTATCTTTTTACCATGCTCACCTGTTATGCCTGCATTATTGACAGCATAATCAAGCCTGCCAAAATAGTTGATAACGTCATCTATCATTTGCCGTACTTGTTCGGGCTGTGACACATCGCATCCGATCCCCATTGCTGGTTGTCCCTGTGAAGACAATTGTTTCGCTTTTTGTTTCGCCTCCTCTGACGAGCGGGATACAATGACGACCTTCGCGCCATGTTTGTGTAACTGCTCTGCGACTGCCTCGCCTATACCTGCAGTGCTGCCGGTGATAACAGCCACTTTATTTTGAAAATTCATAATCCCCCCTATGACGTAGCATTGAGTCTTACATCTGAGGAAGTATACAAATTCGCAGTGACAGTTTTTGTCAGTACTCTTTCTCCGGGCCGATCCCCTCTTTCATTCTCCATTTATTCAATAAAACTAACCTGCTTTCACTATACCTGGAATCCAGCGGCACAATGCCTTGTATTTTGTCCGTTCTAAAATGACGGAAATCCTTTCTCATTTCACACCATGCAACCAAAAGCCAGCATGACTCCATATATACCAATGCGATGGGCCATATGACTCGAGAAGAGTTAACATTGCTCTTATCACAATACTTTATTTTGATCCTCTTTCGTTTTTTAATCGCATTACGCAAGTCTTCAAAAAACACCTCATTCTTTTCTGTGGGACCGGTCAGATAGGATTGACTCTCAATAAGATTTTTTAATTCGCCGGGAATAACGGCATGTATTTTGGCAAGCGCATTCCTTGCGTTTTTTTTGAAATCATTATCCGTATTATGAGAAACCCAATTAAGCCCAAGTATAATAGCATTGATTTCTTCATGAGAAAGATTTAAGGGCGGTAAATGAAAGTCAGACTTAACGATATAACCAATTCCAGCCCCCCCTTCAATGCACACGCCTTGCTGCTGTAGCGTTTTTATATCTCTGTAAAGGGAACGCACGCTTATTTCTAATCTTTCTGAGAGAGCGGATGCCGTGATCGGATATCTTTGCGCCCTTAATATCTGTAGTAATTCGAGAAGCCTTTCTGTTCTGGTCATGCTGATAAATCCATCTTGATCCTGAGACGATATCTTAACGCCTCTGTTGGATAAATATCTTAGTATAAAGCAAACGTACATGCTTAAGCTGAGTGGTTCCCCGTTGTTTAATACACCGCGACAGGACATAGGGTGAGTTTGGTAGGCAGTGCTTTGTGCCAGAAGCGGACATTATCGCTGGATAATATCCAGAAACCGGCTTCAAACGTTCACTATGCTACACTTTCGCCCTGAATCAGATAAACAAACGGGTAGTCACGTTGGATAACGGATCTCAAATACGATGAAAGTGATATGGGTGAGGCACGCAGAAACCGAGTGGAATCATAGAGGGATTATTCAGGGGCATCGCGACAGCTTCGTAACCCACCGCGGTATGCAAGAAACAGCGGCGTTACTGACAGCGCTGACGAAAGAGGCATATCCGATAGAATGTGTTTACAGCTCCCCGCTTGGGCGCGCCTTGCACATGGGGCTGAAGCTGTCTGAAGGTCTTGGCTGCCCGTTAAAAGTTGAAGAATCTCTTAAGGAACAGTCGTTTGGTTGCTTTGAAGGGATATCTTTTGAGCACTTCAGGCGAGACAATCCGCGTGATGCAGATGCGTTGCTCGCCCTTGATGCAGCCTATTGTCCCCCGGAGGGAGAGTCGTTAGCCCAGGCGACTCGACGCGTGATAAATTTCTTACAACACCTGCAAAATACCAATGCACATCAGATCGTCGGTGTTGTTTCTCACGGGCATGTCAGTCAGGGCGTGCTGGCGTTACTTAAAGAGGGGACTCTCGATAACTTCTCTCGCTATGCGCACCCCAATGCGAGTTACTCTGTTTTCGATTTTACGGACCGCAAATGCGCCGCGCTCAGATGGGGGATGGCTACCCATCTCATTCAACTTCAACGATAAACGCCCATTAAGACCCCGGGGGTTCTGTGCGCCCGAGCGGGTATTAAATGCTGATACCTTTTTCATCAGTGCCTCACGCCATGGCGTGAGGCATCGGCTGGCCCCGCTCTCACTCACGCTTTTTTACCTGGCGGGAAAAGCGCAGATTGCTTCAAAAAAATTACCGTATTTGGTATATTGTTGTTTATTGCTTACTCACCTCTGCGGTGCCAAAAAGAACAAGATTCACCGCTACCCAGGATAAGAAAATGTTAGATTACCGCTTCCCGACAGCTTTGCAGATGGTTCTCAGCGTAGCAATGGCGGAGCAGTTGGGTGAACGTTCGACGAGCGCGATTCTGGCCTACGGCCTGGAAGCGAACCCGAGCTTTATCCGCAAACTCATGGTTCCTCTCACCCGTGACGGCATTATTGTCTCAACGCTTGGCCGCAACGGCTCTATTCATCTCGGCCGCCCGGCGGAAGAGATCACCCTGCGCGATATCTACGTCTCCGTTATCGAAGATAAAAAACTGTGGGCGTCGCGCCCTGACGTCCCCGCCCGCTGCGTGGTCAGCGCGAACGCGTGCTGGTACTTCAAATCTATCGCCGATGAAGCGGAGCAGGCTTCGCTACAGGTACTGGCACGCCACACCGTGGCAAGCGCGCTGGAAGAAGTGAAAAAAGCCGATACCAGCGGGTGCGATCCGGTGCCTGAACTTATCGCCAAATATAAAGAAGCCCATTAATTTTCCTTGAGCGCCAAAAAACCGCCTTCACAGTGAAGGCGGTTTTTTGTTATCTGCCGCACCCTACGCCGGCGAAACGTCCTCAGCAGGTTTACCGCGCGTCACGAATTTACGCAGCGTCACGTAAAACACCGGGGTCAGGAACAGACCAAACAGCGTCACCCCCAGCATCCCGGAGAACACCGTGATCCCGGTAACGCCGCGCACTTCCGCGCCCGCGCCGTGACCGAGGATCAGCGGGATGGTCCCGGCAATAAAGGCGATAGAGGTCATCACAATCGGGCGTAAACGCAGGCGACACGCCTCCAGCGCCGCTTCCATGATCCCTTTCCCCTGGATTTCCAGCTCGCGGGCAAACTCCACGATCAGAATCGCGTTTTTACAAGCCAGCCCCATCAGCACCACCAGCCCCACCTGTACGAACACGTTGTTATCGCCGCCGGTCAGCCAGACGCCAAACAGCGCGGAGAGCATCGTCATCGGCACGATAAGAATCACCGCCAGCGGCAGCGTCCAGCTTTCATACAGCGCCGCCAGCACCAGGAACGCCAGCAGCACCGCCACCGGGAAGACGATCAGCGCCGTATTGCCCTGCGTGGCCTGCTGGAAGCTCAGATCCGTCCATTCGATATTCATCCCGTTCGGCAATATCTGGCCGGACATCTTCTCCAGCTGCGTCATCGCCTGCGAGGAAGAGAGTACGCGCGGATCGGCATCGCCAATCAAATCCGCCGCCGGATAGCCATTGTAGCGAATCACCGGGTCCGGCCCGTAGGTGGTGCTGATATTCACCATACTGCCGATTGGCACCATTTCGCCCTGATTATTCCGCGTGCGCAAATTGGCAATATCCTCCACGCTTTCGCGGAACGGGCCGTCAGCCTGCGCCATCACGCGCCAGGTCCGCCCGAACTGGTTAAAATCATTGACGTAAGACGATCCCAGATAGGTTTGCAGCGTACCAAACAGATCGGTGAGCGACACGCCCTGCGCTTTCGCCTTATCACGATCGACCTGGACATCCAGCTGCGGCACGTTCGCCTGGTAGGTGGAGATCGGGAAGTGCATCCCCGGCGTCTGCATAATGGTACCGGACATCGCGTTTACCGCGCTTTGCAGCGCACCATAGCCAAGACCTGCCCGGTCCTGAATATAGAGCGAATAGCCGGAACCCTGGCCGAGCCCTAAAATCGGCGGAGGCAAAATAGAGAAGCCAAAGCCCTGCTGGATTTGCGCGATTTTCGCGTTGATCTCAGCGTTAATTTCCGCCGCCGAATGTTTACGCTGGTCGAACGGCTTCAGGCCAAAGAAGACCGTTCCGGTATTCGGCGTATTGGTGAACTGCAGCGCGTTAAGCCCCGGAAACGCGACCGCGTAATCCACGCCTTCGGTATTCATCCCGATTTCGCTCATTTTGCGGATCACCGCATCGGTGCGCGCCAGCGAAGAACCTTCCGGCATTTTCACGCCGCCGATTAAATACAGTTTATCCTGCGTCGGTATAAATCCGCCGGGTACCGCTTTAAACATGACGCCCGCCGCGCAGAGCAGCAGCACATAGACCACAAACACCGCCCCGCGTCGTCCGAGCGTTTTTCCCACCAGCCCCTGATAGCCGTTCGAGCTGCGGTGGAAAAAGCGGTTAAACGGACGGAAAATCCAGCCGAAAAGACGGTCGATAAGCCGGGTCGGGAAGTCTTTCGGCGCGCCGTGCGGTTTTAGCAGCAGCGCGGCCAGCGCCGGAGAGAGCGTCAGCGAGTTGATGGCGGAGATCACCGTGGAGATGGCGATCGTCACCGCAAACTGCTTGTAGAACTGGCCGGTTACGCCCGAGAGAAACGCCATCGGCACAAACACCGCGCACAGCACCAGCGCAATGGCGATAATCGGGCCGGACACCTCACGCATCGCCTGATGCGCCGCGGCGAGCGGAGCCAGCCCTTCCTCGATATTTCGCTCGACGTTTTCCACCACCACGATGGCGTCATCCACCACGATGCCGATGGCCAGCACCAGCCCGAACAAGCTCAGGGTATTCAGCGAGAAGCCCAGCAGGTAGAGAATGCTGAAGGTACCCACAACCGAAACCGGCACCGCGATCAGCGGAATAATCGACGCGCGCCAGGTTTGCAGGAACAGGATCACCACCAGCACAACCAGCACCACCGCTTCCAGCAGCGTTTGCACTACCGCGCGAATGGAATCGCGAACAAATACCGTCGGATCGTAAGGCGCCGCCCATTTCATATCCTGCGGGAAACGCTTCGACAGCTCGTCCATTTTGGCGCGCACCGCGTTAGACAAATCGATGGCGTTCGCCCCCGGCGACTGGAAGATACCAATCCCGACCGCGTCTTTATTGTTCAGCTGGGAACGCAGCGCATAGCTGCCGGAGCCCATTTCGATACGCGCCACGTCGCGCAGGCGGACGACCGTACCGTCCTGCGTTGTTTTCAGGACAATATTGCCAAACTCTTCTTCGGTATGCAGGCGCCCCTGGGCGTTAATGGAGATCAGGAAGTCGCTCTCTTTCGGCAGCGGCTCGGCGCCAAGCTGCCCGGCGGAAACCTGGACGTTCTGCTCCTGCATCGCCGTGACCACATCCGACGCGGTCAACCCGCGCGCCGCCACCTTGTTGGGATCGAGCCAGACGCGCATCGCGTATTCGCCCGAGCCGAAGATCTGAATTTGGCCGACGCCGGGCAGGCGCGCCAGTTCATCCTTCACCTTCAGCGTGGCGTAGTTACGCATGTACAGGGAGTCGTATTTACCGTTTGGCGAAAACAGATGCACCACCAGCGTCAGCGTCGGCGACTGCTTCTGGGTGGTGATCCCCAAACGCCGCACATCTTCCGGCAGACGCGCTTCGGCCTGCGATACCCGGTTTTGCACCTGAACCTGCGCCTGATCGGGATCGGTACCCGGACGGAAGGTTACGGTGGTCACCAGTACGCCGTCAGAACCGGCGACGGATTTCATGTACATCATATTTTCAACGCCGTTGATCGCCTCTTCCAGCGGCGTCGCCACGGTCTCGGCAATCACTTTCGGGTTGGCGCCCGGATACTCCGCGCGCACCTGCACGCTGGGCGGTACGACGTCAGGATATTCGCTCACCGGCAGCAGCGGGATGGCGATTAATCCGGTGATAAAAATCAGAATCGACAGAACGGCGGCAAAAATCGGCCTGTCGATGAAAAAACGGGAAAAGTCCATGGGTTGGATTCTCAGGTCAAGGGATCAGTTGAGGGCGGTGCTGGCGGTCATGGCCACGGTTTTCGCGTTAACCGGCATGCCCGGCATAAACACTTTCTGTAGACCATCGACGATGACTCTGTCGCCCGGCTTCAGCCCCTGCTGCACGATGCGCAAACCGTCCGCCAGACGCCCCGGCGTAATATCACGGCGCTGCGCTTTACCCTCTTTATCAACGACATAAACATATTTGCGATCCTGATCGGTCAACACCGCTTTATCATCGATAAGCGTGGCGTTGAATTCCGCGCTGCCCGGCAGGCGGACGCGGGCAAAGAGACCCGGCGTGAACTGACGCTGCGCGTTATCCAGCAGCGCGCGCATCCGGATCGTGCCGGTGCTCGGCGTTAACTGATTATCCAGAAAATCCACTTTGCCCTGATGGGGGTAGCCCTCTTCGCCAACCAGGCCAATCTCCACCGGCAGCGCCAGGTGATTGCTGGACGCGCCCTGCCCGCTGCGGGCGAGATTTTGATAATGGAGGTAGGTCGACTCGTCCACGTCAAAGTAGACGTAAACCGTCTTCTGCGACACCAGCGTGGTGAGCACGCTGGCGCTGTCGCCGGCGGTGACGAGGTTACCGCTGGTGATCAACGCCCGGCTGGCGCGGCCATCGATAGGCGCTGTCACTTTGGTGAAGTCCAGGTTAAGCTGCGCGGCGTCGACTGCCGCCTGGGCGGCGCGAATGTCGGCCTGCGCCTGGGTGGCCGCGGCGCGACGCTGCTCCCACTCTTCGCGGGAGACCAGGTTGGTATTGACTAATTTATCGGTACGGTTAGCCTCGCTTCGCGCCAGGCTGGCCTGCGTTTTGGCTCGCGCCAGCGTCGCCTGCGCCTGTTCCAGCGCGGCGCGATAGGTTCTGTCATCGATAGTGAACAGCACCTCCCCCTTTCTCACCTCCTGGCCGTCGGTGTAATTCACTTTATCAATGTAGCCGGAGACGCGGGGTCGCAGCTGGACGCTTTCCACCGCTTCAATCCGACCGTTAAAGCTGTCCCACTGACTAATGGATTTGACGACCACATCAGCGGCGCTGACGGCGGGCGCCTGCGGCGCGGCGTTTTGCGCGACGCCCTCATCGCATCCAACGAGGAGCGCGGAGAGCAGCATCACGCCCGGCACAGTCAGATGAAAGTTACCCCAGTATTTTTGCAGGCTCATTATTTTTATTCCGGTATTGGTAGCCGCCGGGCAAGACGCTGCGGGAGACGCCGCGCCACTTCCTTTGTCCGGTAGCTGGCTTAAGGCCATTTGTGTCGTTCATCGCCACAAAACTGTAACAGTTGCGAATACACTATCGCGGCGATTGTAGGAAGGCGCTTAATTAAGTGCAAGAATAATTGTTGCACTTAATGTGCTATTCCTGGCGCCTAAAAATGGCGCGTTTCCGGCATGGATTTAAATGCAACAATAAAACTTGCAATTAGTGCAAAAACGGGCCACCTTTAAATGCAACAGATAAAGATGCTTTTTTAGACGCTGCGTAGAGGTACATCAGATGAACACTGGCGCATTCATTCACGATTTACTCGACTGGATCGACAACAATCTTGATAGCCGTCTGGATATTGGCACCGTCGCCAGGCGAGCAGGCTATTCGAAATGGCATCTGCAGCGGCTATTTAAGGAGCATACCGGTTATCCTCTTGCCGAGTATATTCGCGCGCAAAAGCTACAAAAATCGGTCGAGCGCTTAGCCCACAGCGACGAACCGATTTTGAACGTGGCGATCGCCCTGGGCTTTGACTCCCAGCAGTCCTTCAACCGCAGCTTCAAGCGTCAGTTCGGCCAGGCCCCCGGCGCATGGCGCCGCAGCATCGGCAACCCGGATACGACGGGATTACGCCAGCCGACCCCGCCCTTCTCTGACTAAATTTTGCGCTCGCCGCGGCGCTGTGGCCGCGGCGGATATTAAGCGCCTCACTCCGCATCCAGCCTGCGCGCCGCTCAGGGATCTGCCGTTCTTCGACCGGCAAAATAGTGCGCGGGGGTGCTCCCCATCGTTTTTCTGAACATGGTGATAAACGCGTTGACCGACTCATACCCCAGATTAGCCGCCACGTTTTGCACCGATACCCCGCTTGCCAGCTCCCGCAGGGCAATAATCAAATGCAGCTGCTGACGCCATCGCCCGAAGGTCAGGCCGGTTTCGCGCAGCATCAGGCGTGCTAATGAGCGCTCGCTGAGCGCCAGCCGTTTCGCCCAAACTTTAAAGGTGCTGCGATCCTCCGGGTGGCTGACCAGCGCATCCGCCATGGCGCGGATCTTAGGATGCGCCGAAACCGGCAGACTCAGCTTCTGCTGCGGCATGGTGGCCAGCTCATCGAGCGTCACTCTGGTCAGCCTGCCGACATGGCTCTCCGCGGCGTAATCGACGTCCGCATTCGTTAAGCGGTCAACTAACGCTTTAATCAGCGGCGAAATCGCCAGCGTGCAGCATTTCTCCGGCAGCGCGGCGGCGCCGGGTTCAATAAACAAATAGTTGAGATGCGCATTCCAGGTCGCTTTGGCGCTGTGCGGGATCCCGCCGGGGATCCACACCGCGCAGTCTGGCGGCACTATCCAGATATCGTTTTCCGCACGACAAATCACCGCCCCATAGAGGGCAACGATCAGTTGTCCCTTGCGGTGGGTATGAACCGGCACTTCTGCCGCGTAATCAACGAAATCAATATGCCGCGCGACGGCAGGGCTCGGCGTGCTATCGGGATCAAACAGGGTATGGGCAAGTCTGGATGGCATCTCATTGGCAACATTTAGGTATTTTTTGACAGAATAGAGTATTTAAGGAGACGCGCAAAGCGGGAATAATTCCCGGCATGAGCACATTAACTTCCCATCACAGCCGTTTTTTACACGCGATAAGCCGTTGGTCAGGCCGCATAGCCTCTCCCTCGCTGCTGAGCGACGCCCATGCCCTGCTCTATTCCGTCAGGAGTTTTGCCGCCGCGATGCTCGCCTATTACGTTGCCCTGGCGATTGGCCTTGAACGGCCCTCATGGGCCATCATCACCGTCTACATCGTGTCGCAAACCTCGGTGGGCGCGTCCCTGAGCAGAAGCCTTTATCGCCTGGCCGGTACCGTGGCCGGCGCGGGGGCCACGGTATTGATTGTGCCGACGTTTGTGAATACGCCAATTCTATGTAGCGTGATTCTGGCAGGCTGGATCACCTTCTGCCTCTATTTATCCCTGCTTGAACGCACGCCCCGCGCCTATGCCTTTGTGCTGGCCGGTTATACCGCAAGCCTGATTGGTTTTCCCGCCGTCGCCGATCCCGGCACGGTGTTTAACATCGCCCTCATCCGGGTACAGGAAATCGCGATCGGTATCGTCTGCGCCGCGCTGATTCACCGCTACATTTTACCTGCCCGGATATCAGGGCTGTTCAACAGCAAATTAGCCCAGACGCTGCACGCCGCGCGCCAGCGGATTGCCGACACCCTGGCAGGCAAGGCCGACGCGCAGTCAGAGCCGCTGCATCTGGCGCTGGCGCTACAGTTTCTGCAGGGTATCAGCCACCATATCCCGTATGATTTTGCCCTTTCGGTTCCGGCCCGCCAGGCCAGGAAAGCGCTCCATGACAGGCTGGCGCGGTTAGTGATTGTCAACGGCGAAGTGCGCGATCGTTTGCAGATCATCGCCGAGATGCCCGCCGCGATGCAGGCTCTACTCAATGACGTGCAGGTCTGGCTGACCTGCGACGATACCGGCCAACGCAAAAACGCCGCAGAAGCGCTGCACCAGCGCAGCGCGCAGTTAGCGCAGCGGCTCGCGGCGCAGGCGCTGACCTATGAAGATGCGCTGCGGGTAAATTTCTTACGCTACATCGCTGAGTTGATTACCCTACTGCAACAGTGTGAGCGGCTTTCGGAGGCCATTCATCACGCCAGGCCTGCGCCAGCGCAGGCGGAAGATCGTGCGGCGACAGGATACGTTTTCCATCGCGATCCCCTCAGCGCCGCCCGCACGGCGTTGGGCGCTTTTGTCATCATTCTGAGCGGCTGTCTGCTATGGATTTACTCTGCCTGGCCCGATGGCGGCACGGCGGTGTCAATTCTTGGTGTTTGCTGCACGCTGTTTGGCAGTTTCGACACGCCGGCCCCGCATATTGTGAAATATATTATCGGCTCTGTCTGGGGCGTAGTGATAAGCCTTATCTATAGCTTCGCCCTGCTTCCTCCGCTCAGCGATTTCCCCGTGCTGGTGGCGGTGCTTGCCCCGGTCTATCTGCTTGCCGGATCGCTGCAGGCGCGGCCCCCCACGACCTTTATGGCCATGGGGATCACCCTGACGCTGCCGGTACTGTGCGAGCTGGGCGCGCGCTACAGCGGCGACTTCGCCGACGCGGCCAACACCGCGATCGCCCTGTTTTTCGCGACCGGCTTTGCGGTTATCGGCATGAGTCTGCTGCAAACCGTACAGGCGGACGCGGCGATAAAGCGTCTGCTGAAACTGTGCCAACGCGATATTCGCCGCAGCGTGAGCGGCGTATTTAAAGGCGATGAAACGCACTGGACCAATCTGATGATCGACCGGGCCGCCCTGCTGCTACCACGCTTGCCGCGCAGCGGGCAGTCCTCCGCCCGGGCGCTCGATCGCCTGGTGCACTTTCTGCGCATAGGCCTCTGCGTGATGCGCCTGCGCCGTTGCGAAACGCCTGCCGGCAGCGATATCCACGAGGTGCTTTCTCGTCTTACCCACACAACGGAGGCCGAAGCCTTACGCGAGCGCATTGCCGCCATGGCGAACCGCTGCTTGCCCGCGAGGGAGGAACAATCATGCCAGTTTGTCGACCGACTGGTCGATCTGCACTGCGCGTTACGGACGCAGAACGAGGAACCCACCCATGATAAATGACATCAATATCGGGGGCGTTTTTATCCCCGGACTGCTGCTGACCGCGCTCATTGCCCTGGTCTGTACGCTGCTACTCGTACCGCTTTTCTCCTGCAGCAGGCTTTACCGCCGCTTGCCCTTACGCCCGCTGCTTGATGTTTCAACCTATATCGTGACCTTTTTCCTGCTTTTGCAGGGCCTGACCACACTGGGGTTATTCGCATGAAATCTTTTTTCTCTTTGCTGGGCCGTTACGCGCTGACGTTAATCGCAGTAGCGGTAGCGGCCTGCGTGGCGTTTATTTTCTGGAAACAGTATGCGCAGACGCCCTGGACGCGCGATGGCCGGGTTCGGGCAGATGTGGTGCAGATTGCGCCGGATGTTTCCGGGCCGGTGAGCAGCGTGGCAGTGCGGGATAATCAGTGGGTTAACCGCGGCGATGTGCTTTATGCCATCGACCCGCGCTGGCTGAAGCTGGCGGTGCTCAGCGCGCAGGCCGACGTCGAAGCAAAACGTCATGAAATGCTGATGCGCCAGGATGCCGCCCGGCGACGCGCGCTCATCAAAGGGGTCATTTCCGGCGAGGATATCCAGCAAACAGGCAGCGCAGCGCGCGTCGCGGCGGCCAATTATCAGGGGGCGCTGGCTGCGCTGGAACTGGCGCAGCTGAATTTATCCCATGCAACGGTGCGCGCCCCGGTTACCGGCTACGTGACGCATCTTCGGCTCCGCCCCGGCGACTACGCCGCGGCGGGAGAGACAAAGATCGCCGTGATCGATGCGCACAGTTTCTGGGTGGTGGGCTATTTTGAAGAGACTAAGCTGCGTCATATTCGCGTCGGAAGCGCCGCACACATTTCTCTGATGGGGTTTGACCCGCTCATCACCGGGCACGTGGAGAGTATCGGCCGGGGGATCGATGATAGCAATGACGAGACGGGCGGACTGGGGCTGCCGGATGTCAATCCCACCTTCAGCTGGGTGCGACTTGCGCAGCGAGTCCCCGTTCGTATTCAGTTAGATAAGATACCGGAAGGGATTGAACTGGTGGCGGGACTATCCGCCAGCGTTTCCATCCTGCCTGAAAACCCTGACGGCGGGCGTAGCGGAGGATCGGGCTACGTGGCTCAGGCTATCCACCCATAGTGGACCCGAGACTCAATGAGGAAACGACGCTTCCTGCAAAAATATCTGGCCCGAATATACCGAACTCGATATTCTGTAATGCTTTGTATTTTTTGTGAACAGGAAAAAGTATGCTTAGTACGTTACCCGATTTACACAGAAGTTTTGCAGAGCAACTCAAGCTTAACGTTCAGTCTGACGCCCGGATTCACTCCCTGCTCGGGGGCGGATCGCTTATTCATGGCGGATTTGATCAATACTCCGATTTGGATTTTGTCGTTGTGGTAGACCCTCTCTACTACGATGAAATCATGGCGCAGCGTGTGGCGTTCGCCGGAACAGCAGGCAACCTGCTGCATGCGTTCACCGGGGAACATGTCGGAGAGCCTCGCCTGCTGATATGCCTGTATGGCCCTGAACTCCTCCATGTCGATCTGAAATTTGTCACCCTGGACATGCTCACTCAACGCGTTGAGGAGCCGGTAGTGTTATTTTCTCGCGATCGCCATGCCCTGGAGCGACATCTGGCACAATTTCGGGCCCAGTGGCCTGACATGACGCCGGAGTGGTTTGAGTCCCGAGCCTGGATCTGGCTTCATTATGCGGTAGTTAAACTGGGAAGGGGCGAACTTTTCGAAGCGATGGGTATGCTGTCATTCTTCCGGGAGCAAGTGCTGGGACCGATGCTGTACCGCCGCGCCAATCTACCGCAGCGTGGGGTTCGCCGCATTGAATGCCACAATATCGATCCTGAGGGCCTGCTGACCTCCACGCTGGCCACGCACGATCGTGACTCCGTCAGCATCGCCATCAGCAAGGCGGTTGACGCTTATATCAATCTGCGCGCTGATGCGCTGCCTGAAAATATCGCGGACGATGCGGCACGACGGGCGCTCCTTGCCATGCTAAAAGCGTATTCTGAACGGGTTTAAACGATACTTCCGGCCGCTTAAGTGGCCGGAATGTAAAAGAGAGTCTGATACACATCATTGAAGGCCCGCTCCTCCTCATTGCAAACCCTGGCTTTGTTGAGTCTGGCAGCTATATGCCAGAAGCGGATGTCTTAAGCCTGTTCTTTCCTTTAAACGCGAATACCGCAGGATATCGACCTGAATATTATTGATTTCATATCAAATACTTGCAATGGATTTTTAGCTATGGAAGAGATAAAAATCGCTGATGCTATATGAAACATTTTAATAATGACGGAATCGGATGTTGTTCGTAATGACCTTTAATTTGGAATGAGATATAACGTGCCTCGAAGAAAATTAACATTCTCATAACGTAATTAGGGTTAAGCAAATGAAGCAGGTTGGCATTGTTGGTTGGCGAGGAATGGTCGGTTCTGTTTTGCTACAGCGAATGATCGAAGAGAACGACTTCGACAATATATCAGCGCATTTTTTCAGTACCTCCAGTGCAGGAGCCGCCGGTCCTGTCATTGATGGTGTCGGCTACACACTTAAAGATGCTAATTCCGTAAGTGCGCTGGCCGAAATGGACATCATCATAACCTGCCAGGGCGGGGATTATACCAAAGCAATATATCCTGCTTTGCTTAACCATGGCTGGGAAGGCTACTGGATTGACGCGGCCTCAGCGCTACGGATGGATGAGAAAGCCTGCATTATTCTCGACCCCGTCAACCGCAACAATATCGATCGTGCAATTAAAGAAGGTATTAAACTTTTTGTCGGCGGCAACTGTTCCATTACGCTGAGTCTTATGGGGCTGGCTGGGTTGATAAAGGCTGATTTGATCGAATGGATGAGTGTGATGACCTACCAGTCCGCATCGGGTGCTGGTGCACAGTATGTACGAGAACTCATTGCGCAAAGTGCTTACATAAGCCGCCATTTATCTCCGGATGAGCTGGCATCCTCAGGTTCAGTGCTTCCGTTAGTTAATAAGGTCAGTGAATTGATTAACAGCGCTGATATGCCGACCCAGAACTTCGGTGCACCTTTGATGGGCAGCATCATTCCCTGGATTGACAGCGATTTAGGCGATGGCAATAGCCGTGAAGAATGGAAAGGTGAGGCGGAAACCAACAAAATTTTAGGCCTTTCTCCCGGTACGATCCCGGTAAACGGCTTATGCATACGCGTCGGCGTGATCCGCTGCCACAGCGCTGCTATAACCCTTAAGCTCAAGCGTGAAGTCAACGAAGAGGAATTTGCCGAATTAGTGATGAATTCCCACCCCTGGGTTAACTATGTGCCCAATAACAAGGAAGAGAGTGTCAGTACCCTGACACCGGCCTGTATCAGCGGTTCGCTTAAGGTGGGTATTGGTCGTTACAAGAAAATGTCGCTAAACAATGAACCGATCTACTCGGTCCTGACGGTCGGCGATCAGCTATTGTGGGGAGCAGCGGAACCATTGCGCCGCATGTTGAATATTTTGGCTGGAAAAGCTTGAATCATATTATGTGGACAAAACACCTCCCCCTAAACTCAACGGCATAAATATAAGCTGTATACGGAGCACTTGATGGTCACCACACATGTTTTTATCGCGGTCAGTCTTGATGGTTATATCGCCCGACAGGATGGCGATATCGACTGGCTGTTGCAGCGCGATGACCCAACAGAAGATCATGGCTATGCCGCATTCATCGCGGACAAAGATTGGATCGTTATGGGCCGGGGGAGCTATGAGAAAGCGCTGACTTTTGACCAATGGCCTTACGATCGACCCGTGCTGGTTCTCTCCCGACAGCTAACCGATACCGCCATTCCCGAGGCGCTGAAGGGCAAAGTGCAGCTCTCGAGCCGCACGCCGGGCGAAGTGCTTGCTGACCTGGCGGCGCAAAACGCGCATCGCGTCTATCTGGATGGCGGGCAGGTAATACAGTCGTTCCTGCGCGAAGGTCTGGTCGCCGATATCGTTATCACGACCGTTCCTGTCCTGCTCGGTTCGGGAAAACCATTGTTCGGATCCCTGACCAGGGATATCGATTTGACGCTGTTATCAAGCCGCAGCTTCCCTTCGGGACTGGTGCAGTCGCACTATCGGCTGACGTCATAAACGGCCTATAAACCTGACGGCGGCCTACGCTAAAGCAACAGTACCGCCCTGCCAGCGGTACTGAATGTTACTGATATAATGACAAAATAGATAAAAGAGGTGACGCATGGGTACTGACAAAATAGCTACGCTGTTTAGATACAAACGCTGGATAGATATTGAAACGCTACAAGCGATTAAAAGAATTGATGCGTCTGCGAATGCAGAAAAACGCCATCTGACGCTCAGATTAATGAATCACATACATGTGGTTGATATGATCTTCCGCGCTAACATTACCGGCCAGAAGCACTCCTACACCGCACTGAACACGCCAGAGACGCCCTCTGCCGATGAACTTCTGAGAACGATGACTGAATGTACAGACTGGTATATTCAATACGTCAATGCTATGTCCCCCGTTGACCTTGCTGAAACCATTAAATTCCAGTTTGTCGATGGCGGACCTGGTGAGATGAAGGCGGTCGATATGCTCAATCATGTGCTGTTTCACGGAACATATCATCGCGGCGCTGTAGGTTGGCTACTTTCAGAAAGTGGTGTAACCCCACCCAAGGACGTACTGACCGTCTTTCTAAGAGATCATAACCACGAGTAACCGAGTCATATCAATTTCCTCCCTTAGCCCTTAAAGCAAAAAATTAAGGAGCTTCAATCCCCTCAGTCAGTGAGTGAAAACCTTTCGCTGCAAGATGGGCGGGGCCTCGCCCGCCCTGCCGCCGCTACCGCGGCCAGACCTGCGGAAACTCATCGGCGACAAGCTGTTCTCCGTCGCAAAGCTTAAGCCCCGGAAACGGCGGCGACGTCACGCCGCCGCGGTCGGCGAATGTCGCATCATCCCCTACCCAACGGGCGGAAAATACCCGCCGCGCGCGGGCGGTTGAATTGCCCTTTGCCCCATGCAGCGTGCGGAAATGAAAAGCGACCGCATCGCCCGGCTCCAGCGCCCAGCTGACGATATCGTAATCCTCCTGATGGGCATCAATGTCCGGCAGCTCTTTAAAGCGCGAATGGGAATAGAGCTTTGAACCGTTAAACCGCGTTGGGCTGAACTCATCGTCCCAGCGATGGGAACCGCGAATACAGCGCAGCGAAATCGCCTCCGCTACCGGATCGAGCGGGATCCACAGACTGACATTCTGCCGCCCCTCCACGCAGTAATAGGGCTGATCGTGGTGCCATGGCGTTACCGTACTGCCGCCGGGCTGTTTCACCAGCGTGTGCTCGTGGAAAAACTTCGCCGTCTGCGACCCCATCAGCGCCGCGGCGATCTCCGCCGCTGGCGACTGAAAAACAAAATCGCGAAATTCCGGGATTCGTTGCCAGTTGCAATAGTCCTGAAAAAACGGCGCCGAGCCGTCCTCGGGGATCACCGTTCGCGCGTGACCGTACTCGCTGGGGTTCGCCATCAGCGCGGCGACGCCGCGCGACAGGCTCTCGATCCACGGCGTGAACACGCCTTTAAGTAGCACGACGCCGTCGGCCTGCCAGCGGTCGATAGTCTGTTGATCAATAAGCGGGGAGTTCGGGTTTTGCATAGTCGCCATCCTGTGTTGATAAATCAGCGAAGAGAATCGGAGGGATCGGCGCGCATCCAGGCGCAAAGGTTTTCCAGCATCGCCATACAGCGTTCGGTCTGGGGGATACTGATATATTCGTCCGCCTTGTGGCCCTGAGCCATGCTGCCCGGCCCGCAGATCAGCGTCGCGACGCCCGCCTCGTCAAACAGGCCGCCTTCGGTGCCGTAGGCGACGGTGGTGAAATCGTCGCTGCCGCACCACTGCGCCAGCCAGCGGGCGAACTCTGACTGCGGGTCGCTCAGCAGCCCCGGATAGTGGCTCAGCGTCTGGAAATGAATATCGCTGCGCTGCGCCACCTTGCGCATCGCCGGAAGCAGCTGCTCGCGGGCATAATCGCCCAGGGCGTCGGTCACGGCCTGCGGGCGCGTGCCGGGTAAATAGCGAATTTCAAAGTCGAACCAGCAGGATTGCGGAACGATATTCAGCGCCGCGCCACCGTGAATCGTCCCCACCTGCAGCGTGCCCGAGGGCGGCGAAAACCGGCTATCCTGCTGCTGCGCAACGCTTTCACCCAGCGCGTCCAGCCGGGAAATCAGCCTGGCCGCGTAGCTGATCGCGTTAACCCCTTCCGGGGCGTAGGCCGAGTGGCAGGCGTGCCCTTCCACGCGGCAGCGCACCGCGAGCTTGCCTTTATGGCCGTAGACCGGGCGCATGTCGGTCGGCTCGCCGATAATGCACAGCGCCGGTTTCCCGGCGGAGGCGCGGAGAAAATCCACCAGGCTGCGCACGCCCAGGCAGCCAACCTCCTCATCATAAGAGAACCCCAGGTGCAGCGGCATCCGCAGCGGCGCGGCAAGAAACGCCTCCAGCGACGCCAGCACGCAGGCGATAAACCCTTTCATATCCGCGCTGCCGCGACCGTAGTAGCGCCCGTCGCGTTCGGTAAGGGCAAACGGCGGCACCGTCCACGCCTGACCATCCACCGGCACCACGTCGGTATGGCCGGAGAGCATCACCCCGCCGGGGCCGGTTGGCCCAAGGCGGGCATAGAGGTTTGCCTTGCGCCCTTCGTCGTCATAAAACAGCTGCGACGTCACGCCGCGCGCGCGCAGAAAGTCGCCGATCCAGGCAATCAGCGCCAGATTCGACTCGCGGCTGGTGGTATCAAACGCCAGCAGCGCGCCGAGGATCTCACGCACGCGGTTATTCATCGCCCGGCACCCCGTAGGTCGGCGCTTCGCGCGGGTCAAGCGCGCGGGTGATATACGCTTCCATCTGCGGCTCGTAGGCCAGCCACAGCGCTTCCAGCGCCGCTACCGGGCGTTCTTCCGCCCAGTCGACGCGTAAATCCACCACTGGCCAGGCGTAATCCTCCACGACTTTAAGCGCCGCCGAGTGCTCCGGCCCGGCTTCGCCGCCCGCATCGATACCCGCCTGCAGAGCCGCAATCAGGCGGCTGGCCAGTTCGCCGCTGGCGGCTTCGAACGCCGCCGTCATGGCGGTAATCACCTGCGGGTTGGCCAGCATATTCCCCGCCGCCACGCAGTTCTCGCCCTGCGCCAGCTGCCAGATGCCGAGCGTATGTTCGCCGCTGAACACGGCGCTCTCGCCGCTGGCGTCGATGACCGCCACCTGGCGATAATCGCTAAACCGGTCTTCGCCCAGCGCCTGCGTCAGGGCCTGCTGCGGCGTGAGCCCCGCCTCAAGCCCGGCAAGGATCTGCGGTCCGAGTGCGGGCAGCGTGATGTTCTGGCTGGACACCGCGCCAACGCCCGCCAGCAGCCACGGGCAGCGGGCGCCGACGGCAATGCTGGATGAGCTAATCGCAATGCCCAGTTGACCTGACTCCGGGCACAGGGCGGAAATAGAGAGGGTCATGGTGCCTCCTGCGCATGCCAGTCGTCAGGGATCACCGCCGTGACGTCAATTTCCATCAGCCACTGCGGCTGCGCGAGAGCCGATACCACCACGCCGGTCGAAATGGGAAACACGCCTTTGAGCCATTTCCCCACTTCCTGGTACACCGGTTCGCGGTAGCGCGGGTCGATCAGATAGGTCGTCGTTTTCACAATATGCGTCAGATCGCTGCCGGCCTCTTCCAGCAGCTGTTTAACGTTCTTCATCGCCTGTTCCGCCTGGGCGCGCGGGTCGCCCAGCCCAATCAGATTGCCGTCAAAATCGGTACCCACCTGACCGCGAACGTACACGGTGTTTCCCGCGCGCACCGCCTGGCACAGATCGTTATTGAGCGTCTGATTGGGATAGGTTTCTTTGGTGTTAAACATCCGAATACGGGTATGGGTTGGCATAGGTTGCGTCCTCAAATCAGGCATTAGCAGGAAGGTTGATAGCGTTGATACTGGCGCTGAATGGCAATCTGGTCGGCGATATATTTCGCATCGTGCCAGACGCCCCAGATAAAGGTTGAGCCACGGCGGGAGAGCCACGGCAGACCGAGGAAATAGACGCCCGGTTCGCTGGCGACGCCGCGGTGGTGCTGCGGGCGCTGCTGTTCATTAAAGGCGTTGACCTTCAGCCAGCGGTAATCGGTGGTATAGCCGGTAGCCCAGATAATGCAGCTCACCCCCGCGGCTGCCAGGTCGAGCTCGGTGAGGGGCTGGGTCAGGCAATCGGGGTCGGGCAGGAAAAAGCGCGCTTCCGGCTCTTCCGGCAGCGACAGCCCGTTGCGGGCGATATACTCATCCGCGGCGTCGAGCAGCGCCAGATAAGAGGCGTCACCGAGACGAATGTTGTCCGCCAGATCGGCACGGAAAACGGCTTTGCCCTCGGTAAAGCCGTGCGTCTGTCCGACCAGGGTAATTCCCTGGTGCGCCAGCTGGCGAAAATCAACGGTATGACCGCCGCGCGCGCCGCTGACCGCAATCGTCACGTGCTCTTTGCCGGGCTGATTGGCCGCCGCATCCCACAGCCCTAACACCCCCAGCCACCAGCAAAAATCGCGCTGGCGGTAGCGGCGCGGCGGGCGATCGTGCGCGCCGACGGAGAGCCACACCGCGCGCCCCGCCCGGCGGAGCTCATCGGCGATTTGCACGCCGGACGACCCCGCGCCAACCACCAGCACGCCGCCTTCCGGAAGCTGCTGCGGGTTGAAATAGTGCGCGGAATGTATTTGCTCAACTGCGCTATCCTGCGGCGCGATGGCCGGTATCACCGGGCGCTGGAACGGCCCGGTAGCGGCGACGATACGCTGCGCCTCAATCACGCCCAGTGACGTTTCCACGCGAAACCCCGGACGGCCGTTTAAGCGCTCGGCGCTAAAGACCTCAACGCCGGTTTTGATCGGTGCATTAAAGGTTTTGGCATACGCGGCGAAGTAGTCGGCGATCTGCTCTTTGGCGACAAAGCTGTCGGCGTCGCAGTCGGGAAAGGTCATGCCGGGAAACCGATCGTGCCAGGCCGGGCCGTTGGCCACCAGCGAATCCCAGCGGCCGCTGCGCCAGGCCTCAGCGATGCGCTTTTTTTCCAGCACCAGATGCGGAATGCCGTGATGCGTCAGATGCTCGCTCATGGCGACGCCAGCCTGCCCCGCGCCTACCACCAGGGTATCGATCTCTGTAATCTGCTCTGTCATATCTGTGTCCTTCAAGCACGGTTGTCCGGCTTATCCGCCGGGATTGACAGAACTCAGGTTAAGTAAGTGTGATGAAATGGTAAATTATTATAAAACGATCGTCTGAATAGAAATTTACGAGGCTGAATGACGCGACAAAAAAATAACGCTTGCGGCCGCGTTAATTAAATTACGCGTGCTGATGCGGCGTTAATTCTATGCTGCGGCAATAATCCATAAATAGCTGCGTCGGACGCGTGGGTTCATTATTGGCAAGATGCGCCATAATTAATGTCGATGCGGGCATTTCGTCGGCAATATCCAGCTGCACCAGCTTTTCGCCGTCATAGGTCATATCGCACAGCGGACGGGTAACCAGTACCGAAAAGCCTAATCCCTGCCCGACCATACAGCGCACCATTTCTATGGACGGCGAACTGTAGGCCACTTCCGGGTGATAACCTTTCTCTTTAAATATCGAGACAAAATAGTTTTTGCTGGGGACCGCATCGAGCAAAATCATCGGTTCCCGGCTTAATTCCTGGAGCGTGACGCATTTTTTCTGCGCCAGCGGATGAGAAGCGGGCAGCAAAGCATAGGGTTTATGCGGGGCGTTCAGCAGCTCTTTATGAATGGAGTGACCCAGTTCCAGGTCGTAGACCAGCGCCAGATCGAAGCGCCCGCGGTGCAGACCGTGCATCAGTTCATGCTGTTCGCCGTCGTAGAGCTGGAGAGTAATTTCGGGATACATTTTTTTAAATCCCGCTACCAGTTTTGGCATATACAGCGGCGCGACGGATTCAAAGCAGCCGACGGAAATCGTCCCGGATACCAGCTCTTTATCCGCCCGCGAGTTCTGCTCAAACTCATAGGACAGCCGCAGCAGCTCTTTGGCTTTATCGTAGAAGCGCCGCCCGCTTGAGGTCAGGGATACGCCCTGCGCATGGTGACGAATAAACAGCTGCTGGTCGAAGGTACTTTCGAGGTTTTTAATCGCAATAGAGATCGACGGCTGGGCAATGTGCAGCTGACGGGAAGCCTCAGCGATACTCTCCGTTTCCACCACCGTCACGAAATATTTAAGCTGTTTGAGGGTAAATCGGTTCATCGCTTCACCATTGATAAAATATTGTCTTATTACGAACGGGCTTAGTTTTACGATAATCAGCCTGCAAGCATCGTGCCATGCCGTTTGCGCTTTACCTCGTCGGCAAATAGCCGCCGTTTCTATTTAATAACCCGCCCTCTTTTTTTGCCTGATTTCGCGTATTGCACCATAAAGCATCGCCCTGCACCTTATTCGCCCGCGGCGCGCCCCAATATTGCACAAATTGTCATTTTACGAAAAATCAGGTTTAAAAATAAGGGTGATTGTTTTTAAGTTGTTTCAATGCTGTTTCTCATTAATTGCGTTAAATTCCCTGAGGTTAATATAGCTGTATAGTTTTTTTAAACTTAAAGGCCAAAAATTTACTAATTGCCACCGGTCGAAGAGTGCCAGCATAGTGTCATGGCAAGATGAACGCCGGCGGCTCCCCATTTTAGAACAGGGGAATCGCCTTAATTTCCGTTAATTATGGCGAGTGAAATAGCCCATGACGTTTAACTGGAACTATATGTTAAGCCTGCTCAGCGATATCGATTTCTGGCAGGCCACCTGGACCGTCATCAAATTAAGTTTGCTGACCTGGGCTTTCAGTATTGTGCTGGGGTTTATTCTGGCGCTGGCCAAACAGTCGCCGCGCAAGCTGTTTAACGCGCCTGCCCGCCTCTATATCTGGCTGTTTCGCAGCATGCCGCTGCTGGTGCTGCTGATTTTTGTCTACAACATGCCGCAGGCGCTACCCTCCTTCGCCCCGGTGCTGAACGACCCGTTCTGGGCCGGACTGCTGGCGATGGTGCTGAGCGAAGCCGCCTATATTGCTGAAATTCATCGCGGCGGACTGCTGTCTATTCCGAAAGGACAGAGCGAAGCCGCCCGCGCGCTCGGGCTGCGCTATGCCGGCACCCAGTGGCGTGTGGTGATCCCGCAGGCGCTGCGCGTCGCCCTGCCGGCGCTGGCTAATGAGTATATCGCCATCGTCAAGCTCAGCTCGCTGGTGTCGGTTATCTCCCTGACCGAGATCTTAATGGTCGGCCAGCGCCTCTATTCGCAGAATTTCCTCGTCATGGAGACCATGGCGGCGGTGGCGTTTTACTACATCCTGATCGTCACGGTGTTTGATTTCCTGCTTAAGCGCCTCGAGACCTGGCTCGACGTCACCCAGCGTAAGACCACGCGACCGGTGGATGAAGAAATGCAGCAGTTGGCCACCGCGCGGCGTCCGGCAATGGCCCGCAGCGTTAGCGTCGCGCAGGAACCGGCGCTACAGGCGTCAAAGCTGCATAAAGCCTATAACAATGTCGAAGTGCTGGGCGCCGTCAGCCTGCAAATTCAGCCCGGCGAAGTGGTCTCCGTCATCGGCCCGTCCGGCTCCGGTAAAACCACGCTGATCCGCCTGCTGAACGGCCTTGAGCAGATTGATAACGGCGAGATCAAAATCAACGGCCAGCCTTTTATTCACCTTGACCGCCAGGGGCAGCAGAAGCCGCGTTTTATGGAGAACAGCGAGCATCGCCAGAATATCGGCATGGTTTTCCAGAGCTTCAACCTGTTCCCCCACCTGACCGTACTCGGCAACCTGCTGCTGGCGCCGCGCTATCACCATCTGGCCAGCGAAGGCGAGCTGAAGCAGCACGCCTGCGAACTGCTGCATAAAGTCGGCATGCTGGAACACGCGTGGAAATATCCGCATCAGCTTTCCGGCGGCCAGCAGCAGCGGGTAGCGATTGCCCGCGCCCTGATGATGCGCCCACAAATTATGCTGTTCGATGAGCCCACCTCGGCGCTGGATCCGGAAAAAGTTAACGAGGTTCTGCAGGTTATCGAATCGCTGGCCCATGAAGGCATCACCATGGTGATCGTCACCCATGAAATGAACTTCGCCTTTAAGGTTTCCGATCGAATTGTGTTTATGGAAAAAGGACGCGTGGTCTGCGACGACACGCCTCAGGCAATGCGCGACGGCCAGCATCCGCGCGTGGATGCCTTCCTGAAAGATGTCTCTTTGGCTTAACGCCTCCGTTCCCGAAAGGAGAAAAATATGATCGCGCAGTGGCAAATCGAACAGTTTCATCAGCAGGGTTTTCTGGTTGTCGAAGAAGTGCTTTCCGCCGAGGAAGTCGCGCTGCTGCAGGCCGATTTCGACGCCTGGGTCGAAGAGAGCCGACAGCATAGCGAGGTGTGGGGCGAAACCCTGGACGGTCGGCCGCGTTTCGACCTCGAAAGCGACCACGCGCCCCATCATCCCTCGCTGCGCCGGGTTAGTTCCCCCACGGAGATTTCCGCCGCCTACCGCCACGCCGCGCTTGATTCGAGAATGGCGGCGATTGCCGGCCAGCTGATCGGCGGCAGCGGGACCCGCTTCCATCACAGCAAAATCAACTCCAAGCTGCCGCACACCGCCACGCAGGTGAAGTGGCACCAGGATTTTCTGTTTACCCCCCACAGCAACGACGACATCATCACCGCCCTGCTGATGGTCAGCGAAGTGACGCCGGAGAACGGTCCGCTCAACGTGGTGCCGGGAAGCCATCGGGGGCCGCTGTGGTCCCACTGGCAAAACGATCGTTTTACCGGCGCCGTGGATCGGGAGGTTGAAGCGACCTACTGCCAGCAGCCGCAGGCCTGTTTCGGCCCGGCGGGATCGGTGTGCTTTATGCATACTCGTCTGCTCCACGCCTCCAGCCCCAATGAAACCGACCTGCCGCGGACGCTGTTTATCAGCGTCTACGCGGCGGAAGATGCCCTGCCGTACGGCGAAAATCCGCTGCCCAGCGCGCACGCCGGGCAGATGGTTGCCGGGGAAGAGAGCGGCCTGGTGCGCAGTACCGTGAATCATTTACGCCTGCCGCAAAAACCGCGCGGCGCATCCTTTTTCGTCCAGCAGGCCGGTACCGATCGCGCCAGCATGTAATTTGCCCACTCTCTGGAGGTTGTATGAAACGTTTTAAAGCTTTCCGCCCTGCTGCCCTGCTCCTTTGCACCGCTGGCGCCCTGTCGTCCTTTAGCGCCCAGGCCTTCCAGCAGCCGGGGAAAATCACCGCCGGTTCGGATATGACCTTTTTCCCGTATGAATATATGGAAAACAACAAGCCCGCCGGGTTCGATATCGAGTTTCTTGCCGGGCTGGCGAAAACCATGGGCCGCGAGGCGGTGAATATTGATACCCGGTTTCCGAATTTGATTCCGGGCTTGCAGGGCGGACGCTTCGATATCACCAACTCGTCAATGTACATCACCGCCGAGCGTCTGAAGGTTATCGATATGGTGCCCTATCTGAAAAGCGGCGAAGCGATCCTCGCGCTGAAAGGCAGCGACTATCAGCCGAAAACGCCGGAAGAGTTTTGCGGTCATAAAATTGGCTCTATGGGCGCGACCTCTTGGCTGGCGCAGCTGCAAAAGCTCTCCACCGACTACTGCGTGAAAAAGGGCCTGAAGCCGATAGCGCTCAGTGAATACACCACCGACCCGCAAACCACCCAGGCGCTGCTCTCGCGGGCGGTTGAGGCGCAAATCACCGATGCGGCGGTGGCGCGCGGCGTGATCGACAAGCTTGGCGATCGGGTGACCATCTCTTCCGAAACCTTGATCTATCCGGTGCTCAACGGCTTTGGGGTGAAAAAAGGCAATAGCGAAGTGAAAACCGCGCTGGAGGAAGGACTGAAGAAATACAGCGCGACGCCGGAATACGCCGCGCTGCTGAAGAAATATAACTTCCAGGCGCCGACGCCAGAGGATCTGCAGACCCTGATGCCGAAAGCGGAGTAATCATATGGCCCGCTCTTATGAAGAACAGACGCGTATCGACCTGGCGGCGACCTTTCGCATTATCGCCCATCTCGGGATGCACGAAGCGGTGGCCAACCACTTTAGCGCGGCCATCTCGGCGGACGGCAAAAAATTCCTGCTGAATCCAAAGTGGAAACACTTTTCGCGCATCCGCGCCAGCGACCTGCTGCTGCTGGACGCCGATGATGAAGCCTGCGCCCGGCGAGCGGACGTGGACGCCACGGCGTGGGCGATTCACGGGCAGATCCACCAGCGCCTGCCGGAGGTGCGGGTGGTACTGCACCTGCATCCAGTGTATACCACCAGCGTTGCTTGCCTCGAGACGCCGCATATCCCGCCGATCGATCAGAACACGGCGCGCTATTTCAATCGGGTAGCCGTCGATAGGTTATACGGCGGCATGGCGGACACCACGGCGGAAGGCGCGCGTCTGGCGGCGCTGCTGGCCGACAAGCGCCGGCTGCTGATGGGCAACCACGGCGTACTGGTGACCGCGCCGTCGATTGGCGAGGCTTTCGATGATATCTGGACCCTGGAGCGCGCCTGCCAGATTCTGGTGACCGCCTGGTCAACGGGGCAGCCGCTGAAAGTGCTCTCCGATGCGGTGGCGGAGAAAACCGCGCAGGACTGGGAGGGGATCGCCGACTTTTCACGCCAGCATTTTGCAGAGATGAAGCAGATGATGATCGACGCCGACCCGTCCTTGCTGGAGTGACGGTTTACTCCCGGAGAAAGGCGCCACCGGGCATACGGAGATGAGCCGGATTTGAGGTATCGAGGCGCGGATTTTGCCGCAGGACTGGCGACAGAATCCGCAAGTTACTCGCTTGTAGCCCCGGTAAGGCGCCAGCCGCCACCGGGGAACAGGCGGCTAGTAGCGTACGCAGACCGACTTTGTTTCGCACCAGTCGTCCAGCCAGTCGGGGCCGAAATCGCGGCCGGTACCGGACTGCTTCATGCCGCCGAACGGCAGGTTGGCGTCGATCAGCGTATGGCTGTTGACCCACACCGTCCCCGCCTGCAGGCGATCGGTATAGCTCAGCGCCTGGCTCAGGTCGCGGGTCCAGACGCTGGCGGTCAGGCCAAAATCGCTGTCGTTGGCCAGGCGCAGCGCCTCTTCCCCGTCGGCCACGCGTACCAGGTTCACCACCGGACCGAAAACCTCTTCCCGGCTAAGGCGCAGCCCGGCGTCGGGATTAATCACCAGCGTTGGCGCAATATAGTAGCCCTGCGCATTCGGCCCCACGTTACCGCTAATCAGCTCAGCCTTCTGCTGACGGGCTTCATCAAGATAGGCCGCCACTTTTGCGCAGTGTGCCTGCGACACTACCGGGTTAATCTGGCTGCTCTCGAGCATACCGGGCCCGACCTGTAGCGACTTCACCGCCTGCTCAAAGCCGCTCACCAGCGTATCGAACAGCGGCGCTTCGATATAAATTCGCGAACTGGCGGCGCACACCTGCCCCTGATTCAGAAAGCTACCGGTCATTAATCCCTCAATAACCCACTGCGGATCGGCATCTTTCAGCACGATGGCCGGGTTCTTGCCGCCCAGCTCCAGCGTGACCCGGGTAAGGCGCTCAGCGGCCACGCGGGCAATCTGTTTACCGGTAGCGGTCGATCCGGTAAAGCTCACCTTGGCGACCTGAGGATGCGAGGTCAGCGCCGCGCCGCACCCGGCGCCGCTGCCGGTCACCACGTTAAAAACGCCGTCCGGTACGCCGGCCTCGGTTGCCAGTTCCGCTACCCGCAGCAGGGTCAGCGGCGTGGTTTCCGACGGCTTAATGACGATCGAGCAGCCAGCCGCCAGCGCGGGCATCACTTTCCACATGCCGATCATCAACGGGAAATTCCACGGCACGATCCCGGCCACCACGCCCACCGGCTCTTTTTTGGTCCACGCCTGATAGCGTGCGCCCTGCGGGAAGGGGATCGATACGTCGAGGGTGCGGCCGCTGATTTTAGTGGTCAGTCCGGCGGTATAGCGCATCCAGTTCAGCGTGCAGCCCACTTCAAAGGCGCGGGAAATGTTAATCGATTTCCCCTGTTCAAGGGTCTCCAGCTGCGCCAGCTCCTCGCCGTGCTGCTCCACCAGATCGGCGAAACGCAGCAGGATCCGTTCGCGGTCGGCGGGCGTACGCCCTGCCCAACTGCGGGAAACGAAAGCGCGCCAGGCGGACATCACCGCCCGATCGACATCCGCGGCGTTAGCATCCGCGGTGCTGGCGATAGCCTGACCGGTGGCCGGATCCCAGACGGTTAAGCGCTTTTCGCTCTCTGCCGCCTGCTGCGCACCGTCAAGATACAACCCATGCTGTCTGTCTAAAAACTGCTGCACGCTGGCGAGTAGCGCGACCTGTGATGTGGACATACCCCTTCCTTATTGTTCACGGATAGTGGTTTCAGTTTATGCCGGGGTCGCGATTCACGCTTTTTTCTCTGTGACATTCGCTGTTGCCGCTGTGACAGGCGCCGCAATTAAGTTGATGAGGCGGACAGAAAATGTGCAGCAGGTAATAGTTCTTTCATATACTCCGCCGTTGACCCTTGCCTCCGGCATCATAAGTGCAACAATGCAAAAACATTATTATTACAAGGGATGCGCGATGAGTACGGCAAATCGTGGGCAGAACTACCAGCATTGGTTAGCAAAAATCAATCAGGTCTGCGGGCAGTTTGCCGCCCGTCCGCTGGCTGATAATTTCCACGGTGAGATCGACGCCAGCTATGCCGGCGACCTGAAAGTCAGCACGGTGACCGCCTGCGGCATTAATCTTTACCGCACCCGACAAGAGATCCAGCGCGATAACGACGCCTGGTTTTATACCGTCTTCCAGCTCGCGGGCCAGGCAACGATCGAGCAGGATGGCCGCCAGGCGATGCTGGAAAGCGGCGATATCACCCTGATTGACGCGTCTCGTCCCTGTTCAATTATCTGGCAGCAAACCTCGCGTCAGGCCTCCCTGCTGCTGCCAAGATCGCTGCTGGAGCAACAGCTGCGCGGCAGTGAAATCAGCATCGCTACCCGGCTGGCGAAAAGCCTGCCGATGGTCCAGCTCAGCCAGCGCCTGCTGCATGAAAGCATGAACAGCCCTGAACTCTCGGCCAGCGAAAGCAAAGCGGCGCTGGAGGCCATCGTCTGCCTGCTGCGCCCGATGCTGCATCATCAGGAGGCCCAGCCGTCCCGGCGCGATAAGCAGTTTCAGAAAATCATGGCGTTAATCGATGAGTCGATTCAGGCGGAACATCTGCGCCCGGAGTGGCTGGCCAGCGAAACCGGCATGTCGGTGCGCAGCCTCTATCGGCTGTTTGCGGAAAAGGGGCTGGTGGTGGCGCAATATATCAAAAATCGTCGGCTCGATTTGTGCGCCCGCGCGCTGCAAAGCGCCCATGATGACGAAAAGCTGGCGGGGATCGGCTACAGCTGGGGCTTCAGCGATCATAGCCATTTTTCCACCGCCTTTAAGCAGCGCTTCGGCGTCTCGCCGGGGGAGTATCGCAAGCGCTGCCGATAGCTATTTTTTCAGCCATTTGCCGTTAAGGCCCTTCACGTACTCGCCCGGCTGCGCCCTGGCGACCAGCTTCTGACCGGCCATTTTCGCCACCTGATCCACCGGTAGATTATTGTCATCCGCCAGCTGCTGATAGCTGTCGCTGCGGGCGGCGTTGATCTGCTTCACCAGCTCAAGGGTTTCTTTATCCTGACGCAGCGGTTCAAGATAGCCGTTGAGGGTTTCGCCGACCCGCCCCTGCTGGCGAGCCTCATTCAGGGTCAGGGCCTGCGCCTGAGCGCTGAACAGCACCAGCGCCAGCGCGGCGGTTATCAGTCGTATTCTCATCATCGCCTCAGAACAGATCGCTACGCGATTTGAGCAGATTCTCAACGTCTTTATCCAGCTTGATATGAATTTCATGCTCAATTTTGACGTTCATATTGATGGTGATCGGCTCTTTCGATGCCGCGATTTCAATACGCGGCGTACAGCCCGCCAGCAGCGCGGTGGCCAGAAAGGCGGCGAATAGTTTGATCATTATTGTTGTTCCTTACAGGTATGACTGTCCTGACAGCGCGGCGCGGGCAGCCTGGCGTTCTGCTCCAGCCACGCCTGCAGATTGTCGCCGAAACGCAAGCTGCGCCACAGGTCAAAAATATTCTCTTCATGGGAGTAGTTTAAGTGCACCGTATTGCTTTTGCCTTCTACCCGGCTGGTGCCGCTAATCGTCGCCTTCAGCGTCAGTACGCCGAGGTTATCGAGGTTGATCCGCGTCCACGAGGTGGCCACTTCCATATAGCGCAGCCAGTTAATGGCCGCCCCAGCGGAGACGTTGTCGGCCACCAGCGCGTCAGCGGTGTCTTTATCAAGACGCATCGTCATCGGCCCCGGATTGCTGAACCAGCCGTCCTTGATAATCCATTTATCGTTATCCAGCCACAGCGGCAGCGCGCCGTTAAACGGGCCGGACACGGCGAACTGCTTCACTTTAATCGCGCTAATTAACTCGCTGCTGGAGATATTTTGCAGACGCAGCAGCGCCGGATCGTGCTGCGGCATCCGCAGTTGCTGCATGGTCAGCTTGCCGCCGAGAATATCGACGCTGACGTTGCTTAACTGTAAAGGCGCGTCTTCACTCCAGGGCCAGGCGCCCTGGAGATCCGCCGTCAGATTACGCGCGGTGAACTGGTTGACGACTTCGCCGATGCGCAGCGATACCGGATGGCGGGTGCCAAGCTGCCAGGTGGCGTCGCTAAAGCGGAACGGCAGCACAAAATCGACGCCGTTGATCTGGTTATCCGGCATCCAGGCGCTGCCGTCTTTGAGCACACCGTGACCGCCCGCCTCGAAGCCCTGTTCGGCGGCGGCGGAGAAAGCCACCTGCGCGTAGAGCGTTCCCTCACGCAGGTTCATCTTCCACTCCGGCGGCACCAACGGCTGGAAAACGGTCAGCGACTGTTTTGGCCACCACGCCTCGCCGCGCAGACGTTCGCCGTCCCAGCGCCCGGTCACGCGCACGGGGCCAATTTTTTGCGCATGCAGGGAGCCGCTGAACCGGAACCAGGTCGGATCGCGACCATCAATGTTGAACTTAAGCGTTGACGGCGGCAGTTCGCTGCCGCCGCTGAAGGTGGTTTTCCCGGCATCCAGCGACAGCGCGCCGGTCAGTTTAGGATGCTGCTCATCGCGCAGCCAGTGGATCGGTTTTTCCAGCGTCAGGCGCGGGGTACTCACCAGCATGGATCCATACTGCAGCTTATCGAAACCGGTCGACAGGCTGTTGAGCACAATGGCGCTATCAACCCATTCGCCCGCGCCTTTAACATCCCAGCGCGCCTGCATCGGGGTAAAATGGCCATCGCCCCAGTAGCGCCACTGCCAGCGGCCGCGGTCGGGCATAAAGTTGTCGGCCTGGCCATCAAGATGCAGGATAAAATCCCCCATCTCCTGCTCATGGGCGCGCAGAATAGCCTGCAGGCGGCCATCAACGCCCTGTTGCGTCACTTTAACGCCCGCCAGCGGCCAGCGGATTTCATCGATATTCAACGAATCGATGACCCGCCCGCGCGAACGCAGCAGCGCGCCGGGGTGAAAATTGAGCACCGGCGCGGTAAGCGGCCCGCTCAGCTGCGCGGGGAGTCGGGCATAAAAAATCAGATCGCCGAGCTTGGCCTCGCCGGTCAGCTGTAGCGGCATGTCGCTGCTGTCCATGCTCAGCTTACCGGGGCCGATATTCAGCACGGCGTTGCCCTTCCCGGCCTGGCCCTGAGTGAGCACGTTAAGACGCCCGCTGACCTGCATCTGCTCGGTGCCCTGCTGCCAGTTGCCCAGCGAAAGCGCAACCCGGCCGCTCAACGCGTTGCCCGCGTATTCGGTGTGCCAGCGGCCATCGCTGATGACGATACGATCCGGGGTGATTTCCCACGGCAGGTCAAGCATCGGCTCCACTTCACCGCGCGGCGTGACCAGCAGCTGCCCGCGGTTCTTCTGCCACTCCAGCTCGGCATCGACAAGACCGGGGGTTTGTGGAAATTCAAAGGTGCTGAACAGGTGGCCGTCGACCGGCAAACCGTCCGGCACCAGCGGCATCTGAAACTCGCCCACCAGCTTCACCGGCGCCTGGTCTTCCACCAGACGCGCGGAAAAATCACTGACCGTCAGCGCCTGGCCGCGCAGCCGCGCCTGGAGGGTAACCTCTTTACCGGCATAGCCGATATCCTGCTGCTGTGGCGTTAGCGACATCACCAGCTGCCCCTGCCATTTCTCCCACGGCGACAGGCGCAGATTGTCAATCGTCAGCCAGCTGTAAGGGAGCATTGATTGCCATTCGGCGAGGGTTTTCGGCGCCCCCGGCGCGGCTTCGCTTTCCGGGAGCTTGTTCAGGCAGGCGCTGTTTATATCCAGCTCGCTGATATGTAAACGCCAGCGGCTGGGACGCGAGAGCGAGGCATTGGCGACGCGCGCGATTTCGCAGTCGCCGACCAGGTAGCGCAGATCCGGAATACGCAGCGCGGAGCGCGTCAGTCGCGGGCTTTCATTAAGTGAGATTCGGGTTCCCGCCGGTAGCCAGATACCTGCCAGCGTGGGCACCCAGTGGGTGAGCGTTAATAGCAAAGCCAGCGGTAGCAGCACGAGGGCTAATAATAGCGCGATGGCGGCTTTATATTTACCCTTCATGGGCAGCTAATATCCTGATTCGAAATAAGTAAAAGCCGAGAGGCCGCTATTGTGGCACGTTCGACCTGTGAGTTAAAGTTTCCATCCCGTTTAAGCGTAGTCGCCGCTATGTGATTCACCAGCCGGCTATTTAACCGGGGTTTAGTTTTCGCCTGCGACACTGGTTCACACCTGCGAACGTAAACGGATGGTGCTGTGGACTTAATTATCTCGCTGATGGAATACGCTCAGAGCCGCTATTCATTGGTATTGCTGATGGTTTTCCTGATGACGTTCGCTAAATCCTGCGCCGTTATCTCGCTGCTGATCCCCGGTACCTCCGGACTGCTGCTGTTCGGCACCCTGGCATCGGCCAGCGTCGGCCATTTTTTGTTAATGTGGATGAGCGCCAGCCTCGGCGCCATCGGCGGATTCTGGCTCTCGTGGCTGACGGGCTACCGCTACCGGCACCATCTGCATCGTATCCGCTGGCTTAATGCCGAACGCCTCGCTCGCGGCCAGCTGTTCCTGCGCCGCCACGGCGCGTGGGCGGTCTTTTTTAGCCGCTTTCTCTCTCCGCTGCGCGCCACCGTGCCGCTGGTAACCGGCGCCAGCGGGACCTCTCTCTGGCAGTTTCAGCTCGCTAACGTCAGTTCAGGTTTACTCTGGCCGCTGGTCCTGCTGGCGCCAGGGGCGCTGAGCCTCAACTTTTAATGAAACGTATTGTCTTTTAAAGAGATTTCTTAACTCTACGATATGCTCTAGAATTAATACTATAACCTGCTGATTAAACTAGTTTTTAACATTTGTAAGATTATTTTAATTATGCTACCGTGACGGTATTATTACTGGAGAAAAGTCTTATGAAAATCGCTGTATACAGTACGAAACAGTACGACAAGAAGTATCTGCAGCACGTCAATGATGCATACGGCTTTGAACTGGAATTTTTTGACTTCCTGCTAACCGAAAAGACCGCCAAAACCGCCAACGGCTGTGAAGCGGTGTGCATCTTCGTAAACGATGACGGTAGCCGCCCGGTACTTGAAGAACTGAAAGCCCACGGCGTGAAGTACATCGCGCTGCGCTGCGCGGGGTTCAACAACGTTGATCTCGATGCCGCGAAAGAGCTGGGCCTGCGCGTGGTGCGCGTCCCGGCCTACTCGCCGGAAGCGGTCGCAGAGCACGCGATCGGCATGATGATGTCGCTGAACCGCCGTATTCATCGCGCCTATCAGCGCACCCGCGATGCAAACTTCTCCCTTGAAGGACTAACCGGTTTCACCATGCACGGTAAAACCGCCGGCGTTATCGGCACCGGTAAAATCGGCGTCGCCGCGCTGCGCATTCTGAAAGGCTTCGGTATGCGTCTGCTGGCATTTGATCCCTACCCAAGCGCCGCCGCGCTGGATATGGGCGTGGAGTATGTCGATCTTGAAACCCTGTACCGGGAGTCTGACGTTATCTCCCTGCACTGCCCGCTGACTGATGAAAACTACCATTTGCTGAACCATGCCGCGTTCGATCGCATGAAAGACGGGGTGATGATCATCAACACCAGCCGCGGCGCGCTCATCGATTCGCAGGCAGCAATCGACGCCCTTAAGCATCAGAAAATTGGCGCGCTGGGGATGGACGTGTATGAGAACGAACGCGATCTGTTCTTTGAAGATAAGTCTAATGACGTGATTCAGGATGATGTGTTCCGCCGTCTCTCCGCCTGCCATAACGTCCTTTTTACCGGTCACCAGGCGTTTCTGACCGCGGAAGCGCTGATCAGCATTTCACAAACCACCCTCGACAACCTGCGTCAGGTGGATGCTAGAGAAACCTGCCCTAACGCGCTGGTCTGATATTCCTTTCCCTTTTGTGCTCCTCCTCTGCGGGGGGCACATTCAGATAATCCCCACAGTAATCGCCTGCGATAAAGTTACAATTCCCTTCATTTATTAATACGATAAATATTTATGGAGACTAAATGAACAAGTTTGCTGCGCTGCTGGCGGCTGGAATGTTGCTATCGGGCTGCGTTTATAACAGCAAGGTGTCAACCAGAGCGGAACAGCTTCAGCATCACCGTTTTGTGCTGACCAGCGTTAACGGGCAGCCGCTGAATGCCGCGGATAAGCCGCAGGAGCTGAGCTTCGGCGAAAAAATGCCCATTACGGGCAAGATGTCTGTTTCAGGTAATATGTGCAACCGCTTCAGCGGCACGGGCAAAGTCTCGGACGGCGAGCTGAAGGTTGAAGAGCTGGCGATGACCCGCATGCTCTGCACGGACTCGCAGCTGAACGCGCTGGACGCCACGCTAAGCAAAATGCTGCGCGAAGGCGCGCAGGTCGACCTGACGGAAACGCAGCTAACGCTGGCGACCGCCGACCAGACGCTGGTGTATAAGCTCGCCGACCTGATGAATTAATAGTTACCGCAGCTTCCGCCTGCCAGCGCCTGCTCGCTGCAGCGCTTGCCGTTCGGCAATGCGCACATGCCGATAGCGGAGCCATCAAGCTGGCGGGCGACCGATAACGAGCCGCCAACCATGGCGCAGTTTGCCTGGCCGGAGCTGCTCATCGCGGCACGCATTCCCGGCGACACGTGCGCCGCCGTTGCCTGCTGAACAGGTTCATCATTGCTACTACACGCCGACAGTAACAGCGCAGCACATCCCACTAAAAACGCAGCTCGCATCTTCTCTCCCCTCAGATACATCTTAAAATGGACAAGCCTAAGGATAATAGGCAGCTCAGCGCGCCGCGTCGAGAGGCGAAGTACGTATTTATGCGCTGTATTAACATTTATTAGCAAATTTTTTGGCGTCAGAAGCCTCTCAGCATGAGCACATTAATCTCTGTACGACTGAGACTCATCATAATGAGGCGATAGTTTCCCGACAGTTAAATATGTAGTTCTTTGTTCTGCAAGATTATTTCCTGTGCGTTCAATCTTAGCTTCTTTGACTCACTGGTGAGCATCCAAATCACTTTCATTCCTATCAGCGACAATCGTCAGAGTTGAATGGCTCTACTCGGCAGGGACTCGTCACAGTCAAACATAAAAAAAGCCAGCAGGGGATGTGCTGGCAATTTTTCAAATATGAAAGTTATTGAATACCGTATTTCTTTTCAGTGACGAATTTTGGCTCTTGCCAATTGGGACCTTTTTTGACAAGCATTTTTTCGCCCCATACGACCACGCCTTTTTGACGCATCTGTTCAAAGGTCCTCATAAACTCCCCACTTTCTATTACTGAAAACTTATAACGACTGAAAAAACGATCCATTTGAGGATAACCAAAGCCATTCTCATTCCTTGTTAAGTAGAGAATAATATCCTCGAGCGTCTGCTCTGCTACTATACGTTCAAAATCAATCACTTTAACCCCCTTAACTCTTGTTCTTCTGCTGCTTTCAGCGCTTCTGGTGTATATAAAAGAGTTTCGCTATTACCTAATTTATAGTCCTCCAGAGTGGCTGTATGAGTATTATTCCATACCTCAGCTTCATTCGCTGGGAGAGCGCTATCTTTAACGCCAAGCTGTCTGTAGCGCTCCAGTTCTCTGACCTCATGAGTGTAGTATCTCTTATCGGTATCAGTAGCCTGTAGCTCACCTTTTAGAATTTTTTCTAGCCTGTCAATCATCACTTTATTGGCATCTGATTCAGCAAAACGACCTGTATGTAGTTTCACCTTATCAATGCCTGCACGGTCAATGATTGCCGCCTTCCAGTCCAGATTCTGAACCGGACCGCCTGCCTTTTCGGTGTTGTACGGACGATTACTGTATTTCCCTTTAGCATTGGTCTCGCCATAAGGCCCGTTCAGCATAACATAGATCGGCTCAACGCCCGTCCCCGTTACATCAGGCTGCCAGTAAATGAAATCCTGCAGTGGCGGGAGGTCTGCGGCCGGGAACGTGGTCGTGACGATACTGTCGGCCTGCTTAACCTCCGTGCCAGTATGTACAGGGGTCACCGGTGCCGGCGTACTGTTACCGGTGTGAGGCGGGGCAGCGGGCCCGACCGGCACAGGATTTACCAGAATGGTCCGCGACGGGGCGCCCGCCACGGCTGGTACAGTGATTTTATCAAGCCCTGTGGTCTTGTCACGCACGCCATTCAGTACAGGTACCGTGGCTGACACGCTGCCGAAACCGGTTTTCACCAGCATCACTGACTGTCTTCCGTTATCCTCCGTGGTAATAAATCCGCGTACCGGCAGGTCAACCATATTCATCCCTGGTTCGATATTCACCTTACCGGCCGTAAACAAGCGGGCCTGGGCAGCCATCATATCAATATCACGTCCAGGAACTTTACTATCATTACCGCCTCCTGCGGGTGGTGAGAAAAATATTGTCGATGCCGCAGCTACCATGGGACCAGCGGTACTGGCAGTGGCGATTTCAGCCACCGCGACAGCTCCCCGCCATAGTGCGCCTGCTATCGAACCCGCCCACTCGCTGAGCGCAGTAACAACTCCCTTACCTACACCGGACAACTGTATCCCGGACGGCGCTCTGTTAAGGACCGTTGCTACGGCTGCCGCCAGTTGAGCATTTGCATATTTCACCATTTCCGGTGTGTAAACAGGCGTGTCCTGAATTCCAACTTTGTCAAAAAGGGCCTTACGAGCTTCCTCTGCTTTATGAGCCTCCTCTGCTTTACGGGCCTCGTCTGCAATCTCGTCTTTGATTCTCTTCCATGTTTTAAATGCTTCAGTCAGAGACTTAACTTCTACTTTTTCCTTTCTGGAACCCGTACGGTCGTTTCCTTTTCCTCCACCATTAATTTCGAATATCACAATAACTTCAGTCATGATTTTTTCATTATCAACCCAGAATCCTGTGGGGATCTCCCCCTGCATGACAGAGGCGTAAGCTTCAAGTGACGTCTTGTTTTCAGCCAGATTTTCTGCACTGCCATTATTGCCGCTCGGCCTGCTATCGAAATCCCCGATTTTATGTCCGGTGTCAAAACTGCCAAAGGAATGAGGGCCATCAGTGCCAGTGATGGTGATAATTCCGCGCAGACCAAGTGCGAAAGTTTGATCAACTGTTAAACCATCGATTCCGATAGTCAGCATACCGCTTTGCGAAAGCTCACTGGTAAAAAGGTGCGCGTTCGGATTAATTGCTTTTGCCCCTTTAATTAAATCCGCCAGTCTCTGGCGTACTTTTGGGTCGCTTTTTACGGCAGCAATCTGTTTATCTGCAGCGGATAATGGGGCCGTATTCGGGTCATGATTACCGGAATTGCCGTTATTGCTGCCCCCCGGAGTCGAATTGTCACTCTGTTCATTAAGATTATCGCTACTACCACCTTTATATTCCCCGGCAATAGGCCCCGGACCATTCAATTCAGTTGTCATAGTGTTCAGCCTTAATCGGTTTTTTCACCGAGGAGGTAACCCGAAGGCCCGTCCCGTTTTCTTCAGCAGACAGACGGAAACTCTTTGTCACCGGCGGCGCATCATTATTATCATATTCATCCATGAATCAGCCCTCCCGGCCTACACGTTCTTCAAGCGCTGCCAGACGTCGTTCAAATGACTGTCTGGCTTCCTGCTCCTGAATCAACGCCTGACGTTCTTCTTTAAGCGCTTCAACAAGCAGGGCCACTACACCATTGATATTTATGCTGAGGGCATCCTTCAGCACACGGCCATCGTTTAAAATCACTTCAGTCCGAGAGACGGTTTGAGGTAGAACAGCCTCCACTTCTTGTGCGATAACGCCAGCTTCGCTAACTCCCTGCTTCAGGTAGGTGTAACCACTGATGCGATTCAGTTTTTCAAATGCATTATCGATTTTTTCAACCTGGGTTTTCATGCGTGCGTCAGAACTGCTGTGCCAGGCGCCATTAGTATAGGCATGACCATCATTACGGAACTCATACCAGCCCTGCGCGCCACCGTTGGCCACATGTAGGCCGAAGAAATGATGCTGGCCAATACGTTCAGAGTGATAGAGGTCTGCGGATAAATCTCCTGCCCCCTGAATGCATAAACCGTTCGTTATTCTGGCTGCGTTGTTATCTGCCTGGCGATAACCTTTCGCGACAAACCATCCGTCTGGATTGCGTTTAACATACTGACCTGCATCAAGTTCATTGTTAGGACGGACACGAAGCTCATTCCACTTTCCATGCCAGTCACGGTATGAAAGTAAGCCGTAATCATCATGACCGGCGTTAACCCGAGCCCCCATAAGCATTCTTGTAACGACGCTGCCAGTCTTGAAATCGGTATACATAGGGGCAGAGTCATAGGTTTGACCGTTAATAAGCGCATCTGGCCCGGTCAATGTGGTAAAAACTCCCGCATTGTGAGAAACCATGGCCCCGCCTGAAATATCCACACCATTACGAAGAGCAACGCGGCCAGTTTTGAGGTTAAAGGATAATGGGCGAAGGGTATTCCATTGCCCGTCTTGCGCCTGCCCCTCAGAGGTTACCAGGGCGTGAAAATCATTCCCGTCATTGCGCAGTATGACTCCCGTTTTGCTACCAGCCAGGCGGAACGCGTTCTGAGATTTAGAAACGACTTCACCATCTGTCACCACACGTTTACGCAATGTGGCCAATGATTTCATTTCTGAAATATCGTCGTTAACGCCATTTAAAATTTGCGCATTACTTTTTTGTTCAACCATTTAAATATTCCTTACCGAGGATTTAATTACTTACCGTATAAATATTCGAATATATGCATCCGGCACTTGCATCTGGATTTCCCAATAAATACCTGATTGCAACTCACTTAACTTAATTGCCCTTTACTCTCTCCGCGAGAACATTGAGAGGGTTAAATCATTAGATGTATACATATTCACTTCCTCCAGATTTCAGTTACTGAACGAATTAGATTAATAAAACAGAAAATTACATAGCTATCCGAGCCCTTAACCAACCATATATAAATGATTTATTAGCCTCACTTTTTTCTGCTAACTCCAGATAATACTGCCCCTGGCTACAGTTTAATGCCCGTAGCAGTACAAGCTCCCCTTCACTGCCTCTTCGAATAACATAATGGCTCAAGGCATTTAAGGTCCTGGGGCCAATAACACCATCAGTTATAAGATCCGGATAAAGTACCCCACGATGATTAAAAGCGTTTAACCAGCGTTGAAGCCACTTACCCGGCAGAACAGGCCCCATATTGACCCCGGCGTCACACAGTTTTTCAGCGATCGCGGTAGATATTTCAGCAACATGATCGAACCGGGGCGCAATCCAGTAGTCAGCGTTGAGAATATCCAGCGCCTGTTGGCGCGTCAGTTTTTGCATATCGCCATCATAACCATGAGCCCGTGCGGTGACTTGAGTAATCCCCCAGTTTGTCGGACCTCCTTTATCATCAGGATGATTTACATAACCGCCCTCCTTTTCCAGAATGGCATTAAAAATCTCATCTTTATTCATTTATTCCTCATTTATCGATTAAATGCGCAATATTCCCCCTCACCAGGAACACGGCAATAAAGACAAAAAAATTCACGGTAACAACCAACCAGTGGGTCGACGTATACAAGCCGAAGAGATAACGAAACGGTATGCTGGCATAGGTGATTACCAGTAAATAAGCCGTATACGATATCCATGGTCGATACCTTCTGTACCGGGCGCGCCGATAAAACATTAAGGTTAGGGTGATCAAAGCGCAGAGAACGGCATTAAGCAGCGCGGGAAGTTCATTTCCCATTCGGGCGCCCACTATTGTTGCGGGTTAGTATTTTGTAGAGGTCGGTTAGTTCTTGATTATTCAGGAACGTAAGTATCTTAATAATCAGCGCGGATATCAGCACGGCGCCTAACGCGTCTAAAGGTCGTTCATTGTATCCGGTCCAGATAGCCAGCTTCGTACCAATTAACCCGGAACCCAAAACGCCGACAATAAAAGAAGTCATAAAATAGGCGACGAGTCTAAAACGCGTGATATTAACCGCCGTCGCAACATAAAATACCGCGCCGGCAAAAGCCCCAAAAACAACGCCATAATCAATACCTGTCACCAGGCCAAACATACCAGCGCCCATTAATCCACCAGCAACAATTATCGACGTACCTGAAACAGGATCGGACATATACCCTCCCTTCTTTCACTATGAGTTATGATGGTAAATAACGAAGCGCAGGGTCATTTTTCCTGGCACTAAGGCGTTACCTCGCCGTTACTTTCTTTCTTTTTTGCAAACCAAGCGCATAAATTGCCCTCTGGAAGAGCCAGGTTCCTGGCTGCGCATACTGGTGTGCAAATTCTTGCTGATAAATGATGGTCGCTCGCTCAATTTGCCGTTTATATTCCTCGCGCTGCCAAAAAATATCCTGTGCCACAAATTTAATCGGCAATGCGTCCTCAATACGTTCAGGCGTATGGTGCTTCCCTTTTGCCTGAATCTGAGCGCGGGACGGAGTGGGCCGATGGATAAGATCTGAACTGAGCGTTTGCGGATTTTGTAAGTGGGAGCGCTGCGCGCGACGTCGGCCCGCAGCGGAGCCATTAAACGCGGTTTTACGGGACATTGCGGTCTCCTTTAATGGGCTTTGGCGGAATGCCTTCGGCAATCGGATCCTTGCCAATGGCTTCACCCCAAAGCGCACTGCGCCATGGCGCTGGCTTTTCAGCCACGTAGATTCAGTTATGAATCGTTGTATTTCATCATCCGGATAGTGCTGCCTATCAAGCTGATGACAAAAGAATACCTCAGGGTTATTTAAAAATAAATACCCATAGGTATACTTTATAAAAAAAAACAAATTAACCAGTTGAAAATATTGAAAATATTTTTGAAAAATAGTGGCCTGACGCGTAAAAACAGCTGAAAAGGTCCGAGGCGGGTAGTGTTGAACAGCGTGTCACTGGATTGGGGTGCGAAGCCGCAGGTATGCCCGGCGTACAGGAGGCATACCCGGGTAATGCTTATGGCTGAGATCAGGGTTTATGACAGAAACAGGATGGCGAAGCTGCGCGGCAATGAACGCCTTTAAACAAAGCGTTTAACGCTGTGGCTATAAATCACGCGACCAATGATCTTCAGATACTGTTCATGGCTTTCGCCAATCGTCCAGTCCGCATATTTGCTGTTATCCGAGTGAACGAGCAGCCCATCCGCCGTGAACTGAAGACGTTTCACCAGCACCGCGCCTTTAAAAGAAAAGACATAAATGCCGTCACCTTCAAAGTAGTCTTTCGAGACATCGACAAAAATGTAGTCACCGGTCTCAATGGTGCCGGACATGCTATCGCCGGAGACCGTGATCACCTTGATATGCTCTGCGGGCCGGTTACCAAAAAGCCGCAGCGCGCCGGCAGAGTCATAGGTGATGCTATTCACCGTTTCATCAACCTCACTGGAGACAATGCAGCCCGGCCCTGCGCTGGCCTGGGCATCCAGAACCTCAATGACATATGGCATCTGCGGCGAATCCTCTACCGGTTCTCGCTCGATATCAATATTCCCGGTGATACCGTCCATCCATCCGCGGGGCAGATTGAACGAAGATTCAATAAGTTCGACCATCTCGTCAGCTATCCTTTTCTTTTGCTTTTTGCCTTCGGGGTAGAGCATCCTTGAGACGTAAGAAGGCTCCCGTCCAAGGGTTCGGGCCACATCAACAGCCTTACCGCCGCATAAATTATCACGGATATAGAGCAAGCGCTGTCGTCTGATTTCGTATTTATCCATCGCAATGATTCTAACGCCATTTACCATCAGGTATCTAAAATATAGCAAAGCTCGAATAAATTACCTACAGGTAATTAAGGTAGTGTTGTCGGTCAGGAGGCTTTGACTGGCGAAATTCGCCACACTGCTACTTATGGAAAAATGACGCCACTGATTTTGGTGTAGGGTGTCGTTCATACGTAGGCACCTATGTAATACCTTGAATTAATTTATCTGAACTATGGATTTTGTCGCTACTGGAGATCAAAAAATCATGTTCCTCTGGGGTCTATACTTAAACAGTGATTCACAAACCCGGTCACCCTGCCCGTAGCGATGCAGGTAACGCAACCCCGTTACCAGGCAGGTGAGATACGAACTTATCCGCTACCGGTGGAATCGCGCCGATAGCGGTTTCGCAGAAGAGCTCAGCGAGTGCTCAGCGTGTATCAATGGGCATAAAAACTTTTTTATCAAAAATTTAGCAATGTGAGTATTGATATGATCACTATCGACGGTAATGGCGCGGTTGCTTCAGTCGCGTTTCGCACCAGTGAAGTTATCGCCATCTACCCGATCACGCCCAGCTCCACGATGGCGGAGCAGGCGGACGCCTGGGCGGGCAACGGGCTGAAAAACGTCTGGGGCGATGTTCCCCGCGTCGTCGAAATGCAGTCGGAAGCCGGGGCAATCGGCGCCGTACACGGCGCGCTGCAAACTGGCGCCCTCTCGACCTCTTTTACTTCATCGCAGGGTTTACTGCTGATGATCCCGACGCTGTACAAACTGGCCGGCCAGCTGATGCCGTTTGTTCTGCACGTCGCCGCCCGCACCGTGGCAACCCACGCGCTCTCCATATTCGGCGATCACTCGGACGTCATGGCCGTGCGTCAGACCGGCTGCGCGATGCTCTGCGCCAGCAGCGTCCAGGAAGCCCAGGACTTTGCGCTGATTTCGCATATCGCCACGCTGCAAAGCCGGGTGCCATTTATTCATTTCTTTGATGGTTTCCGCACCTCGCACGAAATCAACAAAATCGCCCCGCTGGCGGACGATACCCTTCTCAGCCTGCTGCCGCAGGATAAAATCGATGAACATCGCCAGCGCGCCCTGAACCCCGAACATCCGGTAATCCGCGGCACCTCAGCGAATCCGGATACCTACTTCCAGTCACGTGAAGCAACTAACCCGTGGTACGACGCGGTTTACGCGCACGTTGAAACGGCGATGAACGATTTTGCCGCCGCCACCGGGCGTCAGTACAAACCGTTTGAGTTCTACGGCCATCCACAAGCCGAGCGCGTTATCGTGATTATGGGCTCCGCAATCGGCACCTGTGAGGAAGTGGTTGATGAACTGCTGAGCCGCGGTGAAAAAGTCGGTGTACTGAAAGTTCGTCTTTACCGCCCCTTCTCCGCAGCCCACCTGCTGGAAGCGCTGCCGGTAAGCGCCCGCGCCGTAGCGGTGCTTGACCGCACCAAGGAACCGGGCGCCCAGGCTGAGCCGCTGTATCTCGACGTGATGACCGCGCTGGCGGAAGCCTTCAACCGCGGCGAGCGAGAAACCCTGCCGCGTACCATTGGCGGCCGCTACGGTCTCTCTTCAAAAGAGTTCGGGCCGGAGTGCGTCCTGGCGATATTCAACGAACTGAGCGCCGCTAAACCCAAGCCGCGCTTTACCGTCGGCATCTACGATGACGTCACCAATCTTTCGCTGCCGCTGGTAGAAAACACGCTGCCGTCGGAGGCGAAGCTGGAAGCCCTGTTTTACGGGCTCGGCAGCGACGGTAGCGTCTCGGCCACCAAAAACAATATCAAGATTATCGGTAACTCGACGCCGTGGTTCTCGCAGGGCTATTTCGTCTATGATTCGAAAAAGGCCGGCGGCCTGACGGTTTCCCATCTGCGCGTTAGCGAGAAGCCGATTCGTTCTTCCTATCTGATTTCGCAGGCGGATTTCGTCGGCTGCCACCAGCTGCAGTTTATCGACAAGTATCAGATGGTTGAACGCCTGAAGCCCGGCGGTATTTTCCTGCTCAACACGCCTTACGGCGCCGAAGAGGTCTGGTCGCGTCTGCCGCAGGAAGTCCAGGCCACGCTGAATCAGAAAAAAGCGCGGTTTTATATCGTTAACGCGGCAAAAATCGCCCGCGAGTGTAGCCTGGGGGCGCGTATCAACACCGTCATGCAGATGGCCTTTTTCCATCTGACGCAGATCCTGCCGGGCGATAGCGCGCTGGCGGAGCTGCAGGGGGCGATTGCTAAAAGCTACAGCAGCAAAGGTCAGGAGCTGGTCGAACGCAACTGGCAGGCGCTGGCCCTGGCCCGCGAATCGCTGGCGGAAGTGCCGCTGCAGCAGGTCGATGCCAACAGCCCGAACCGCCCGCCGGTCGTCTCCGACGCCGCGCCGGATTTCGTCAAAACCGTAACCGCCGCCATGCTGGCCGGGCTCGGCGATGCGCTTCCGGTCTCCGCCCTGCCGCCGGACGGTACCTGGCCGATGGGCACCACCCGCTGGGAAAAACGCAATATCGCCGAAGAGATCCCTATCTGGAAAGAAGAACTTTGCACCCAGTGTAACCACTGCGTGGCCGCCTGCCCGCACTCGGCAATCCGCGCGAAAGTGGTCTCCCCGGACGCGATGGAAAATGCCCCGGCCAGCCTGCATTCTCTGGACGTTAAATCCCGCGATATGCGCGGCCAGAAGTACGTTCTGCAGGTCGCGCCTGAAGATTGCACCGGCTGTAATCTCTGCGTCGAGGTTTGTCCGGCCAAAGACAGGCAGAACCCGGAAATCAAGGCCATCAATATGATGTCGCGCCTTGAACATGTTGAAGAAGAGAAAGTGAATTATGACTACTTCCTCAATCTGCCGGAAATGGACCGCAGCAAGCTGGAGCGTATCGATATCCGCACCTCGCAGCTGATCAGCCCGCTGTTCGAATACTCCGGCGCCTGCTCCGGCTGCGGCGAAACGCCGTATATCAAGCTGCTGACTCAGCTCTACGGCGACCGGATGCTGATTGCCAACGCCACCGGTTGTTCATCGATTTACGGCGGCAACCTGCCTTCCACGCCCTACACCACCGATGCCAACGGCCGCGGGCCGGCGTGGGCTAACTCGCTGTTCGAGGATAACGCCGAGTTTGGTCTCGGTTTCCGCCTCACCGTCGATCAGCACCGTCAGCGCGTAATGCGTCTGCTGTCGCAGTTCGCCGATAAACTTCCGCCCGCGCTTAACGACGCGCTGCACGCGGAAGCAACGCCTGAAGTACGCCGCGAACAGGTGGCCGAGCTGCGTAAGGTTCTGGCAAATGAAGCCGACGCGAAAGAGCTGCTAACCGACGCCGACGCGCTGGTCGAGAAATCGATCTGGCTAATCGGTGGCGATGGCTGGGCCTACGATATCGGCTTCGGCGGTCTTGACCACGTGCTGAGCCTGACCGAAAACGTCAATATTCTGGTGCTCGATACCCAATGCTATTCCAACACCGGCGGCCAGGCATCAAAAGCCACCCCGCTGGGGGCGGTCACCAAGTTTGGCGAACACGGTAAGCGCAAGGCGCGCAAAGACCTCGGCGTCAGCATGATGATGTACGGCCACGTTTACGTCGCGCAGATTTCCCTTGGCGCGCAGCTGAACCAGACGGTAAAAGCGATTCAGGAAGCGGAAGCGTATCCGGGCCCGTCGCTGATTATTGCCTACAGCCCTTGCGAAGAACACGGTTACGATCTGGCGCTGAGCCACGATCAGATGCGTCAGCTGACCGCGACCGGATTCTGGCCGCTGTATCGCTTTGACCCACGTCGCGCCGATGAAGGTAAACTTCCGCTGGCGCTGGACTCCCGTCCGCCGTCAGACGCGCTGGCAGAAACGCTCCTGAACGAGCAGCGCTTCCGCCGCCTTAACGCGCAGCAGCCGGAAGTCGCGGAACAGCTGTGGAAGGATGCGACGGCGGATTTACAAAAACGCTATGACTTCCTTGCCCAGCTGGCCGGTAAGGTGGAAAAACCGGCAACCGAAAGCTAATTTACTGACGTTTTTTAGCCACCCATAAAAAAAGCCCGAATATTCATTCGGGCTTGTCATTTTACCGCTCAATAAAAACCATTCTCAGGAACGGAGGGCAACATAAATTCTTAGATGACAATAAAAGGCATATAACGGGCGGATAATACGATATTAAAATCACCGTGTATAATTTTTATTTTGTATGTATTTCACAAAATCATTCATTCTAACTATCACCATTTCAGTTGAATTATTTATTTTAGATTTTACTCATATCGTAACAATTGATATTTACCATATCTTAATTTGCTCATTTAGCATGAGTTCACTTCCCAGGAGGAAGCTAAAACAAAAACCGTTAAAGGATTGTCTAAATGAAAAGAAAAGTACTGGCCCTCGTTATCCCGGCATTGTTAGCTGCTGGCGCTGCTCACTCTGCTGAGATTTATAATAAAGACGGAAATAAACTGGACCTCTATGGCAAGGTAGATGGTCTGCATTATTTCTCCGATGATTCATCTAAAGATGGCGATCAATCCTACGTCCGTCTTGGCTTCAAAGGCGAAACTCAGATTAACGATCAGCTGACCGGCTACGGTCAGTGGGAATATAACGTTCAGGCGAACAACACCGAAGGCGCCGACAACCAGTCCTGGACCCGTCTGGCGTTTGCGGGTCTGAAATTCGCTAACTACGGTTCATTCGACTATGGCCGTAACTACGGCGTACTGTACGACGTAGAAGGCTGGACCGATATGCTGCCAGAGTTCGGCGGCGACTCCTACACCCAGGCCGATAACTTTATGACCGGCCGCGCTAACGGCGTAGCGACCTACCGTAACAATGACTTCTTCGGTCTGGTTAACGGCCTGAACTTCGCCCTGCAGTATCAGGGTAAAAATGAAAACGCCGGCAGCGGCGAAGGCACCAACAACGGCGATCGCAGCGTACGTAACGCCAACGGCGACGGTTTTGGTCTGTCAACTTCTTATGATTTCGGTATGGGTATCAGCGCTGCCGCCGCCTACACCTCTTCTGACCGTACCAACGATCAGATGACCCAAACTACCGCACAGGGCGATAAAGCGGAAGCCTGGACTACCGGCCTGAAATACGATGCCAACAATATTTACCTGGCAACCATGTATTCCGAAACCCGCAACATGACGCCATACGGTAACGGCAACGGCGTCGCCAATAAAACCCAGAACTTTGAAGTAACTGCGCAGTATCAGTTCGACTTTGGTCTGCGTCCGGCGGTCTCTTTCCTGATGTCTAAAGGTAAAGATTTGAGCAAAACCGATGGTGACAAAGATCTGGTTAAATATGCTGACATTGGTGCGACTTATTACTTCAACCGTAATATGTCCACCTACGTTGATTACAAAATCAACCTGCTGGACGAAGACGATAGCTTCTATTCCAACAACGGCATCTCTACCGATGACGTGGTTGCTTTAGGCCTGGTTTACCAGTTCTAATCTGCGGGCCCGCTGGCAACGGCGGGCTTTCACTTCCCCTCCCGGCCATCGACTGCATTCAAAGCAAAACAATATATCAATTGCTTTAAAATAATCGACCGATGAATGTTATATTGCTACCAGGAACCGCCGTAGCCGTAGAGGACGCCCGCCATGTACCATCATCCCGTGAAATCATCCCGTATCCATTCCATCGCCTACGATGAGTCCTCCGGTATTCTTGAAATTCGTTTTCGCGATAACAAAACCCTACAGTATCTCGGCGTCCCGCCGCGCATTTTCCGCGACTTTCTCCAGGTGGTTTCTAAAGGCCGTTTTTACGACGGCGTGATCAAAGGAAAATTTACTGAACGCCGCCGTGCCTGATGGCGAAAGTGTGATTGCGCTCAATGTACAATAATCAACTGGATGGCCTACACTTTAAGTGGTTACTTAAACAGGAGGTTTTATGAACAGAATGATTCTTGTGCCCATCGATATTTCCGATACAGAATTAACCGATCGCGTTATCAAGCATGTTGAAGCTGAAGCCAGAATCGATGATGCCGAGGTGCATTTCCTGACCGTCATTCCCTCCCTTCCCTATTACGCTTCGCTGGGAATGGCTTACACCGCAGAGCTGCCGGCGATGGATGACCTCAAAGCCGAATCGGAATCGCGGCTGAAAGAGATTGTGAAAAAGTTTACTATTCCGGAAGACCGTGTCCATTTACACGTTTCCGAGGGTTCGCCAAAAGATAAAATCCTTGCTATGGCGAAGTCTCTCCCCGCGGATCTGGTGATCATTTCTTCGCACCGTCCCGATATCACCACCTATCTGCTGGGCTCTAACGCCGCCGCCGTTGTCCGCCATGCGGAATGTTCGGTGCTGGTCGTGCGGTAAACCTACTCTGCCCGCCGCTGTGCGGGCTTTTTTTCCGCAATCTGAGCACTGGACCGTACCCGGAGCATCGCAGATAGGGGAATCATTTACCTGGTACTATAAAAATTAGTACGTTGTGTCTTTTTCATTTTGCTGTATAAAACCTTTGCCCGAACATGGGTATGTTTTACAACAATTATAGGGATGAAATGAAAAAGTTAATTATGGTAGTTTTCGCCGCAGCCGCTATTTCTGGTTGCGCCCAGCAGAGCTTCTCGGTAAATCCTGGCGTCACCGTTCAACCTCAGCAGGTCACCACTCACCACTTCTTTGTCAGCGGCATTGGCCAGTCGAAGCAAATTGATGCTGCCAAAGTCTGCGGCGGCGCCGACAAAGTTGTCCGTACTGAAGTGCAGCAGACTTTTGTTAACGGCCTGCTGGGTTTTGTCACCCTGGGTATTTATACTCCGCGTGAAGCGCGCGTCTATTGCGCTAAATAATTGCCGGCGGCAGGCATCATCATTGCCTGCCCTTTTCCCTTTCGGTTCAATCGCCTTCTCTTCGCCCGGACAAACTCATCTTTTCGCGCCCCTACCTGAAGGTTACCTGATGCATTCGTGAATCGTATCTTTGTTCGTGGCGGATTTTGCGCCACAGGTAGAGCATACGAGGAGATAAATGAAATGCCGGCACACGAGGATAAGCGCCTTGCATTTACCTCCGGTTTTTAGCAATTCCTGGGCGATCCCTTTGCGCTTGCCACAATCCATCCTCTGAAGCATTCGGGTGATATGTCCGTGGATAATGGCGTGCCCCCAGAGCGGGAGACACTCCATACTGATTAAGCGCGCTCCGGGATTAGCGAGTTTTGCTGGCTATATCCACGAGCGGTAATGATTTAGAATCGATATTGAAGACCGGCTGTGATGGTATAGTTTTTATTCGCAATGCCGGCAGCATCTCCTCCAATTGAAGCTGATTCACCGCTATAGGTGTCAATAATCTGAGTGCCTCCCTTGCCCTCTTCATATTTGCTATAGGTGAATTCAGCAAAAACTTTGGCATGAGGCGTGACGTAATACCCGGCATCAATCGATGTACCATAATAACGCGAATTAGTTGATTTCTCGCGAAAGGTCAGCTCACGCATATAGTGTTCGTCGTTATCATGAGCTCTGACCCAATCACTGAATTTAAACAAGGCATTAAACTCAAAGTCATTGATACGATATTGACCCGCGAGACCGATATAGGGCATGGAGAATCTCTGGCTGTATCCTATCCCACGCTCACCGGTCGGAAAATTGCCAGTCGTCGCACCGTTATCATAATTGTAAGAACCTCCGGTAGCCGTCCAGCTGAAACGCGTTTCCTGATAACCCGCAATTACGCCCGCTTTATAATTGTCGTCCTGGAAAAGCCAGCCCTGCACGCTGAGATCGTATTCATTGGCATAATTGACATTGGTGCTGGGATGAGATGAATGATCTGTCCAACCGGACTGGTTATCGTTCATCCAGTCATAGTCATCCATATGTCCTGAGCCTGAAGCCAACGACGTCCAGCCTCGGGCGGTCAGCGTCAAAAAGGAGTAGGCATCCCATGAGATATCACCTTTCACAATGGCGACATTCTTTATTTTCCAGTCAAGTTGACTGACCTTTCGCCCCGTATCCGCGTCATAAACTCTCTCCTGTGATTTCCCACTCAGCATCCCTGCAGACGTCGATACAGTAAAACTTTCCGCAGAAAAGTTTGGACTTAGCTGCATTGACTCGGCATAAGCTGATCCTGAAAAAATCGCTATCATCATTACTGCAACGGTACTTTTTTTCATTTTTATTCCCATAATCAAAGTTAATCCATAAGTTGCAGTGAAAGTTTAAATCTCATAAAAATATCAGGCAACTGTCAATTTTTGTAATTGCCTTATTCATAATCCGAGAAATTCGAATGTGGACTGGATAAGCGCTTCGTTTTGCAAGGAAAAACCCCATTGAGTAGGCACATATTCAGATTATTATCAGGAAAAAACCCAACTGCTCTGGCGTTGTAGGGAATCAGTCTGTAGCAGGTTATTTTTACTCAAACTTTACCGCTGTTATTCACCTGCGCCAAATACCTTCGCTGTGTAATTATCAGGATGCAAATAATTATATCGCGATCCTGGCGGATTATAGCAAAAGCAGGAACAAGGCCCCTGCTTTAAAAAAACCGAGGTACCTTGCCAACGCTTTTTGATTATCGCGAACAATAAATTCTCGCACCCTTTTACCAGATACCGTCCATCACCGGGCATGTGACGCTGGCGTGCCTATAAACGACGTTTTTTCTGCCCGGAAGGGGGATTGAGGCCAAAACTTCGCCGCACTATCGTTAGCAGATGGAAAGCCGCCGTAAAACGCGCTGGCATTCGTCGTCGGAATCCGTACCATACGCGACATACTTTTGCCTGCTGGCTGCTGTAAGCCGGTGCTAACCATTGTTAACCAGATGGGGCATGAAAACGCAATAAATGGTGTTCAAAGTCGACAGTACAGGGATGGATGAAATGAACGGCGATCGGCTATCAATGCCTGACGCCAGGCTTGCACCGTGATGTTAACTTTGCCCCTTACATGCCTTTTCGTTTCAGAGAACGTTTATAATGCTTGATAATCAGCAAGTTACAAAGAAAGAAAAATACAATATCGACAAATTGCAGAAGCGCCTGCGCCGTAACGTCGGCGAGGCGATCGCTGATTTTAATATGATTGAAGAAGGCGACCGAATCATGGTTTGCCTCTCCGGCGGTAAAGACAGCTACACCATGCTGGAGATTTTGCGCAACTTGCAGAAAAGCGCGCCAATTTCCTTCTCCCTGGTGGCGGTCAACCTCGATCAAAAACAGCCGGGCTTCCCCGAGCATATCCTGCCGGAATATCTTGAGCAGCTGGGCGTTGAATACAAGATTGTTGAAGAAAATACCTACGGTATTGTTAAAGAAAAAATTCCGGAAGGTAAAACCACCTGCTCGCTCTGCTCACGTCTGCGCCGCGGCATTCTTTACCGCACCGCTTCTGAGCTGGGCGCGACCAAAATCGCCCTCGGCCACCACCGCGACGACATCCTGCAGACTCTGTTTCTGAATATGTTCTACGGCGGGAAGATGAAAGGGATGCCGCCGAAGCTGATGAGCGATGACGGTAAACATATCGTGATTCGCCCGCTGGCCTACTGCCGGGAAAAAGATATTGAGCGTTTCTCCCAGGCGAAAGGTTTTCCGATTATCCCGTGCAACCTGTGCGGCTCGCAGCCCAACCTCCAGCGCCAGGTCATTGCCGACATGCTTCGTGACTGGGACAAACGCTATCCAGGGCGCATCGAAACGATGTTTAGCGCGATGCAGAACGTGGTGCCTTCCCACCTCAGCGACGTTAACCTGTTCGACTTTAAAGGCATTCAGCACGGCTCGGCGGTCGTTGACGGCGGCGATCTGGCGTTCGATCGTGAAGAGATTCCGATGCAGCCGGCCGGCTGGCAGCCGGAAGAAGATGACGCGCAGCTGGATGAGCTGCGCCTGAACGTTGTGGAAGTAAAATAACGTCTTTGCGTCTCAGGCACGCGCCTGAGACGCCTTTTCCGCGCTTATTTCAGCAAACGAACCCGGCAGGCTTTACCTTTAATTTTCCCGTTTTGTAGCTGCTTAAACGCTTTATGCGCGACGCCCTGACGCACAGCAACGTAGACATGCGCCGGATGAACGGCGATTTTACCGATATCTGCGCCCTCAAGACCGATATCACCGGTCAACGCCCCCAGCACATCGCCCGCGCGCATCTTCGCTTTTTTGCCGCCATCAATGCATAGCGTGGCCATCTCTGCCTGCAGTGGCACAACGTTGCTATTCGTCGGCCCACTCATCCAGTTGAGCTTCATTTGCAGCATTTCGGCAAGGATATTTGCGCGCTGCGCCTCTTCCGGCGCGCAGAGGCTAATCGCCAGGCCGCTTTCACCGGCGCGGGCGGTACGACCAATACGGTGTACGTGAACCTCCGGATCCCAGGCCAGTTCATAGTTCACCACCAGCTCAAGCGACTTGATATCTAACCCGCGCGCAGCAACATCGGTCGCCACCAGCACGCGCGCGCTCCCGTTAGCAAAGCGCACCAGCGTCTGGTCGCGATCGCGCTGTTCAAGGTCGCCATGCAGCGACAGCGCGCTTTGCCCGGCGGCGTTTAGCGAGTCGCAGACGGCCTGACAATCTTTTTTGGTGTTGCAGAACACCACGCAGGAGGCAGGCTGATGCTGGCTCAACAGCTTTTGCAGCAGCGCGATTTTGCCGTGTTGCGAGGTTTCAAAAAACTGCTGCTCGATAGCCGGCAGTGCATCAACGGCGTCAATTTCAATAGTCTGCGGGTTGTTTTGTACGCGGCCGCTGATTGCCGCTATCGCTTCCGGCCATGTAGCGGAAAACAGCAGCGTCTGGCGCGAAGCCGGCGCAAAGCGGATCACTTCATCAATGGCATCGCTAAAGCCCATATCCAGCATGCGGTCCGCTTCGTCCATCACCAGCGTTTGTAGGGCATCTAACGATACGGTGCCCTTTTGCAGGTGATCGAGCAACCGCCCCGGCGTAGCAACGATAATATGCGGCGCATGCTGTAGCGAATCGCGCTGGGCGCCAAAGGGCTGGCCGCCGCAGAGGGTTAAAATTTTGATATTCGCCATGAAGCGCGCCAGCCGACGCAGCTCGCCGGCGACCTGATCCGCCAGCTCGCGGGTCGGGCACAGCACCAGCGACTGCGTCTGGAACAGCGAGGCGTCAACGTGCTGAAGTAGCCCGAGGCCGAATGCCGCCGTTTTACCGCTGCCGGTTTTTGCCTGCACGCGGACATCTTTACCCGCAAGAATCGCCGGCAAAGCCGCGGCCTGAACCGGGGTCATCGAAAGATACCCCAGTTCATTCAGGTTAGTTAGCTGGGCGGCGGGCAAAACATTCAGAGTTGAAAAAGCGGTCACAATTATTTCTCGCATTACATTTAGGGGCGGACAATCTGCTGGCGCGTATCGTCGCAGATCTCCGCTCCCGATGCGACAATTTAATCGGCTCATCGTCAGGCGGCGGGTCGGGTAACGGGCGCGGGCGAGGTTTGGGATCGTGGACCGGTACCGGATCGTTGGGTTCCGGCGGAATGGGAATTGAGTTCAGCTGTTTATTACGCATATTGACTCCCGGTTGTGGGCGGGTACACCCGTTAAGCGTAGAAGCTGAGAAACAGAGCGCAAAAAAAAAGCCGACTCATTAAAGTCGGCGTCGTACGAATCAATTGTGCTATGCAGTAAATCAAAAAAGGAAGTAAGACAATATGGAGCGCAACGCCCATCGCTTGACGTTGCATTCACCTGCGAGAGAGATATTGCCCTGAATGGGTAGATGGTTTATTGATTTCGCTCAAACATTGCCGGGTTTTCACCATCATCATCGCGACAAAAGACGATTCTTTACAGCCATTTACTACGATGCAACCACCATGTAACACCCCCAATGAGAACGACTAACATTAGGCAGAAAATGGCAAAACCCATATGCCAGCTGTTGCCGGGAATGCCGCCGAGGTTGACGCCAAAGAGACCGGTTAAAAAGGTACTGGGCAGAAAAACCATGGCCATCAACGACATCGTATAGGTTCTTCGCGATAGCGACTCCTGCATAATCTGAGCGATCTCATCGCTCATAATCGCCGTGCGGGCGATGCAGCTATCAATCTCATCCAGACCTCGCCCCAGACGTTCGGCAATATCCTGCATCCGGCGCCGGTGATCGTCCGTCATCCACGGCAGACGCTCGCTGGCTAATCTGGCATACACATCGCGCTGCGGCGCCATATAGCGGCGCATGACGATAAGCTGTTTACGCAACAGCGCCAGGAAACCGCGCGGCGGAACCTGCTGATCCAATAAATCATCTTCCAGATCGATAATCCGGTCGTGAAGCTGCTCGATAAACTCGCTGGCGTGATCGGTCAGCGCATCGCAGACCTCCACCAGCCAGCCGCCGCCGTCAACCGGACCGTTGCCCTCGCGCAAATCGCCGAGCACATCGTCCAGCGCCAGGACTTTGCGCTGCCGGGTAGAGACAATTAAGCGCTCATCCATATAAAGACGCATCGCGACCAGCTGGTCCGGGCGCTCATCGGTACTGCCATTGATGCAGCGCAGCGTGATTAACGCCCCATCGCCAATCCTCGTCACTCGCGGACGAGTGCTCTCCCCGGCCAGCGCGTCACGCACGTTATTGGGCAGCAGCGGCGTCGATGCCAGCCATTCCGCGCTATCCACATGGGTATAGTTGAGATGCAGCCAACAAGGATGCTCTTTATCAATGGTGTCACTATCGACCAACGGCTTTACGCCGCCCTGCCCGTCGAACACCCATGCAAAAACGGCATCCGGCACGTTCAGTTCCGATCCCTTAATGGCGTCCACTGGACCTCCGTTAACTCATGCACATTTCCGTAGTCTAGCCTTACGCGACGGTTACGCAAGAGCTAATCAGGGCATGCTGCTGAATTCACTGGCGAAAAGCGGGAGGGCTGAAAAAAAGAACCCGCCGGCGGCGGGTTGCTGATGAACTTTGCAATACGGTGCCTAACCTGCATTATCACCTGCCGCCAGACGCTGGGCTGACGGGAAGGCAGGCTAGCAGGAGCCGTTCATTTTTTCTCTTCTGCGTATTGACGAGCGTTGTCATGCAAATTAGTACACATTGCTTTTTCCTCCATTTTAGTAAGCAAAATAAGAATAGAGCGATCTTGCCGGTTTGCAAGTTTAAGAATTATCTTTCGCAACCCAGCGTGCGTTATCCAGATGACGCAGCAATAGTACGAGGTCTAAATCATTGCGTAGATCAAATTTAGACATAATAAGACGCTTGTGGGCAAAAACCGTTTTATTGCAAAGCGATAGCTTTCTGGCAATCGTGTTCACCGTTAACCCCTGATAAATCGCCGCCGCGATGATTCTCTGCTGCGGGGAAAGCGTCCTCTGCGGGCAACTATCGCACCGTAGCGCCAGCTTTTCTTTTGCTGACGGAGGCGTCAGAACCCATGAAAGTTTAATTTTCGCAATAACCTGAGAGAGCTTTTCATCGCGCCCAACAAAAACTATCTCCTTCAAGCAGAGCGGCAAAACGCCTTTCCCTCGATGATTTAGCCTGGCAACCACGCCGATCAGCAATCCCGGTTTACGGTTTAACAACTCTGGATGACATACGAACTCTTCCCCGCGGCATAAATCCAGTACGACGACGTCTGCATCACGCACGAGCCGTTCGTTAAGCGATGCGGTGACCTGTGTAGAGAATGAGTATTCCGGGAAGAGCGCCTGCAATAAAAAATGAAATCCCAAATTAAAGAACTGATTATTATTTTTAATAACAATATTCAACATCGATTTAGCCTGCTGACGAAAGTAAATCAAGTATTATCCAGATAGCTAACGATACGCACAGTACAGCTATCGTCGTTTTAAAAAACACGATATAAATAAACATTATTTTTTGACCTGAGAACGGGCACTCAACGAACTTTAAGTAAAATAGCTATCTGGCGTGACGGGCATTCCCCTCACCAATTAACTTCGAGGTGCCCCATCCGGGATTAATATTTTCAGCATTCAACCCAAACGGAAATAGTGAGAAAACGTCATGCCATCCATATGAATTATATTTCTGCCAACCGGACCGTCGCCAGCAAGTCCAGCTCACGACGAAGCGCTAGCAAAAACCAGCGCTATCGCTGCTGATAGTGAATTTTGATATAAACACACTCATTAACTCAAGTTATTTCTCGGTATCATTTTAGACTATTCATCGCTTGTCTTTTTCTGCAATCCCGACTTATCGCCTCCACGCCTCGTGGATTCAAACGGTGACTTCAGCCCTTGATCAAGCCATCCCGTATAAAAGTCTTCATTAACTCATCCCCGCAGCCGCGCGTTGTGCGGATTTCTTTTTCCGCAAAATGCTGTATTATGCAAGTTATTGCAGCATTTTGCGGATTCAAACGATGCATAAAACGGCCAGGCAAAAATATCTTATTGATATTCTCAGTGAAAAAGGCCAGATCACGATCAGTGAGCTGGTAGACAGACTGCAGGTTTCTGCAGATACGCTGCGCCGGGATCTTAGCGACCTCGAAAAACAGGGGCTCGCCCAGAAAAACCACGGCGGCGCTATCGCGCTCAATCTCTCCGCCATGAATCGGCAGAACAGGAATACCCTGCTACCGGATACCAAGAAGCGCTTAGGTAAAATGGTGGCGGAGAAGATCCCCGGCGGATCCACGCTGTTTCTTGACGCCGGGAGCACCGTGCTGGCCGTCGCCACCCAGATACAGGGTCCAATGACGGTCATTACCCCCTCTTTAGATATTGCCCAGCACTTCAGCACCCGTGCGGATATTCAGCTTATTTTGCTGGGGGGGAAATGGGATATGCAGCAGCGCCTGTTTGCCGGTAGCGCTACGGTTTCGCTGCTGGAACGCTATCGGGCGGATATCGCTGTTCTCGGCACCTGCGCGCTCCACGCCGACCTCGGCCTCAGCGCCAGTCAGGAGGCGGATGCTGAAGTCAAGCGCGCCATGCTGGCGGCCAGCGCGGAACATTGGCTGGTTGCCGATCATATGAAACTGAATCACTGCGAGCCCTGGCTGGTTGCCGGACTCGCCGACATCCATCAGCTCTTCCTCGATCGCCCCTGGGACGAACTGAAGGATAACGACTCAATACAGCTCCATATCGCTGATGCTTAATAACGCGGAGATGCTTATGACTACCGGTAAGAACATTAATATTGCCCTGATTGGCTACGGCTTCGTCGGCAAAACTTTCCACGCCCCGCTGATCCAGTCCGTCGACGGCCTGAATCTGGCGATTGTCGCCTCGCGTGATGAAGAGAAAGTGAAACGTGACCTGCCAGAAGTCACCGTCATCGCATCGCCTGAAGAGGCCATCCAGCATCCGGATGTCGATCTGGTGGTTATCGCCTCTCCTAACGCAACCCATGCTCCGCTTGCCCGTCTGGCTTTACACGCCGGCAAGCACGTCGTCGTCGACAAACCCTTTACCCTCGATATGCAGGAGGCTCGCGAACTGATTGCCCTCGCGGAAGAGAAACAGCGGGTACTGTCGGTATTCCATAACCGCCGCTGGGACAGCGATTATCTGGGCGTGAAGCAGGTTATCGAACAGGGGCTCATCGGCAAAGTTAAACATTTTGAATCCCATTTCGACCGATTCCGCCCGGAAGTGCGCGTCCGCTGGCGGGAGCAGAACGTACCGGGCAGCGGCCTGTGGTTTGATTTAGGTCCACATCTGATCGACCAGACCCTGCAACTGTTCGGCCTGCCGCAGTCGGTGCAGGGGAATATCGCCACCCTGCGTGAAGGCGCGGAAATCAACGACTGGGCGCACGTGGTGCTGAACTATCCGCAGCACAAAGTGGTTCTGCACTGCAGCATGCTGGTCGCGGGCGGCGTATCCCGCTTTACCGTCCATGGTGATAAAGGTAGCGTTGTCAAACAACGCGCTGACCAGCAGGAGAGCCAGCTGCTGGCGGGCGTGGTCCCGGGCAGCGAAAGCTGGGGCGAAGACGACGATAGCCTGGTGGTGTTTGATGCCAACCTGCGCGCCAGTGAAATCAGCGCGCCACGAGGCGATCAGCGCCAGTACTATATTCACGTCCGCGATGCGCTGACCGGCAAAATCAGCAACCCGGTATCGCCCTTAGAAGCGCTCGCCGTCATGGCGGTACTGGAAGCCGCAGCGCAGTCTGCCGAAAGCGGGACAACGCAAACTTTAGCGCTGACCGCCGATGAACTGGCGGGCCTGAAATAAGCGCTGCGCGATATGTTTGACGGTTTGTCGTCCGGAGCGCTGCTCCGGATAACCACTCCCTTTCATACCAGCCTACAATTTCACCCGCAGCAAATCGCTGAATCGGGTGGTGTAGGCTGGCGACAGCATATGCCGTTTCATCTCCCAGCTGCGCTCGATTCCCTGCCCGGCAAACCAGAGCTGGCCTTTTTCACGTCGGTTCACTAAATCAAGCACCGTCATCAGCTGTTCGCTATTCGCTCGCGGCTGATAGTCGTCAAACAGGCCTAACTGCGCCACTCCCTGGCTAAAGAAATCGCCCAGCATCACGCCACACTTTTGATATCGGCATCCCTCCCGCCAGATAGTATCCAGGCATTTTAGCGCCGCAGCGACGATATCCCGGCTATCCTGCGTCGGGATGTGGATTTTCGTGCCGGCGTCTTTGCTGTAATAGACTTCATGACCGGCGAACGGACTGGTCTTCACAAAGACCGAAACATAGCGGCAGTACTGGTGCTCCGCGCGCAGCTTCTCGGCGGCGCGGACCGCATGGCTGCAGACGGCTTCGCGCATCGCCCCGTATTCAATCACCTTCTGACTAAAGGAACGCGAGCAGATAATTTGCTGTTTAGTCGGCATATACTCTTCCAGTTCAAGGCACGACTCGCCTCTCAGCTCCCGCACGGTGCGCTCCATTACAACGCTGAAATGTTTTCTGATCAGCGAAGCGGGCGTCTCGGCCAGCTGAAGAGCCGTCGTAATCCCCATGTCATTGAGCTTTTTCGCAATCCGTCGCCCCACTCCCCAGATTTCACCGACGGCAACCTTCTCCAGCAGTTTTCTCTGCCTGGCCGGCAATGAGAGATCGACAACGCCCTCGAATTTTGGCCACCTTTTGGCCGCATAATTCGCCAGCTTGGCCAGGGTTTTCGTCGGCCCGATCCCCACCCCTACCGTCAAGCCGGTACTCTGGAGTAATGTACTACGCACGTGGCGACCAAACGCCTCAAGCTCCTCAGAACGATGGATCCCGGTCAAATTTACGAACGCTTCATCAATGGAATATTGATACACCGCGGGCGCCAGTTCTTCGAGAATCGTCATGACGCGATGGGACATATCGCCATAAAGGGCATAGTTGCTGCTAAACACCGCTACCTGATGACGTTCAAACTGTGATTTCACTTTGAAATACGGCGCGCCCATTGGAATTTCCAGCAGTTTCGCCTCATGGTTTCTGGCGATGACGCAGCCATCGTTATTGCTTAACACCACCACCGGACGCCCGCGTAAGTCAGGGCGAAAGGCTATTTCACAGCTGGCGTAAAATGAATTCACATCGACCAGGGCAAACATCAGCGGAGCCTGTTGATGCTGAAAGTGACGACGCCAAAAATCTCCAGCGCTTCACCGTCGTTGCGCAGCACAATTGGCGGAAAATCCGGGTTCATCGGCAAGAGCTGCATGATGGGGTGCGTACAAAGACGTTTAACCGTGTATTCACCGTCGACTGAGGCAATGATGATATCCCCATGCTTCGCTTTCAGGCCGCGATCCACCACCAGCAGCGTACCTTCATAAATACCGGCATCCACCATTGAGGTGCCTGTCGCCATGACAAAATAGGTTGCCGCGGGATGGCTGATACAAAGCTCATTGAGATCGATTCCCTTCTCAATATAATCCTGCGCAGGGCTGGGAAAACCGCATGGGACAAGGTCGCTAAACAGCGGAATCGACACGATCTGACGCAACTCAACCGGTTTATAGAACAACATAATAGACTCACCGTTATAATACTGTGTTTTTATACAGTATCGATAGTTCATCTGAGTTTTTCAAGTCGCCTGTCGGAGATTGGCGTGAAGCCGTTGAAGTTGCGCTGAATTTTGCGTAAGGCGTTGCATAGCTCGGGGCTGGAGAATGCCTCTCCCTACGTATTCCAGATGGTTTTGTACGGCATGCTGGAAATTTCCGCGAATTGGGAGGAGGATAGAATCCGTTGATGCGTGCTTTGCTCATCGCTTGTTGTTGTCCACCCGACATACTGAACCGGAGATTCATATGTATTACACGTTAGGAGACAAAACTCTCCACTTTTATCGTTATCAGTGCCGTTTTTATGTCGCTCATTGGGACGGAGGTCATGTGATGACGGAGAAGTTCAAGCCGTTTATTGCCTCCATCACCGAGAAAACGGGCATTGAGGCAAAGAACGTTGAGGCGGCGGCGCGGGACTACTTCAATAACGTCGACTGAGATTGAACCCCGGACCATCGCTATCGGCTTATCCATAGCGATGGCAACGGCTGGCGAACGGCAGAAAGCGCAAATAATAAGCCGTGTCACGCGATCGTAAAACAAAGCCTGTAGGATAGCCCCCGGACGCCACCAGCGCTAAAACGAGGTGAAGAGATGGGAACAGTAAAAGCCAGCAATCTGGAACAGGCAAAGCAGCTTCTGCAGTCCGGCGACGCCATTAAACTCGAACTGGATTTCGAGCTCGACTCTGATGAATTTTTTAACTTTGCTATCGAGTACTGTACAAATGGAACGAAGCTCACGCGAGCCGGCGATCGCTTCCTGATTTCACGTAAAAAAAGGTAGCCTGAGAGTCATCCCTGCCATTCACAGCATCACAGAGGCATACGTTTTTCGCATCTGTGATGCTCTCCGTCATAATAAAAATATCCGCAGAAATTAACCTCAAATATTGATACATCGCGCATTTTCGTGAGTAAAGGAGGAATAGTGTAGCTTCGCTATCTCACCGAGGGTTAAATCGTGAAAAAACTATTAATATGCTGTCTGTTTGGCGAAACGGCAGGGATTATTGCCCGCAAAATGCAAAAAATTGCTGACGATCGGCAATTAGATTTATTAATCAGCGCCGTTGGGGTTGAAAATTTCTTTAGCGTCGCGCCTGCCTATGATGGCGTACTGGTTGCGCCGCATATCCAGTATAAGGTTGAACAATTTATTAGCGCACTGCATTTACCACAAGAAATTGCCGTGATTGAAAGCTTGCCCTATGCCTCATTTGATGGCGAGAAGATCCTCAACTTCGCGCTGAATACAATGCCTTCATCTCTGTCCTGATCTCTACGTCCCGCCCCACACAACCCGCGAGATCGCGGGCTCTGTGGGGATTAATTATCTGAACGGCGCATCAAGAGGCACTTCAGCGTCCGGTTCGTGGGTGATGCGGTTGCGAAGATCGCGACGAATCATCTCAATGACCCAGAACCAAAAAATATGCCCCACCAGTTCCGAAATATATTCATCGGCAGGAATATTCAATAAAGAGGGGGTCAGGCCCAGTAACGGAAAGGAAATCCAGTGTACGGCGATAGTTGCGACAATCCCGGCCCATGCCCCCTGCCATAATTTAACTTTCGGAAAGACCTCCGCGACGACACAATAGCCAACGGCAAATACCAATGAGAATATAATATGCGTAACCATCACCGGATTGATGATGTGTTCGGAAAAAGTATAAACCGTATGCGTCGGGTCAATGCCCAGATAGTCGCGTAAGAAAAGATAAGGTGGGTTAAATTCATCTCTGCCACCGGAGAAAGTACGCGGCGGTAAAGGAACTTCAGCGCCCCATTTAACAAATGCCGACATAATCCCTGCCACTACCCCGACAAATAACGCTACGCCATAACGACGGCGTCCAGGTGTGGTCTGTTTAAAAAAATCCTTAATTGCCATAAAATCACCATTAATATATTACATTTATTTTCCCTGTATCATATTTAAAGGCATTGGCGATTATCAATGTTGATCACGATCACACTTTATCGGGTCCTGTGGCTACCAGTTCTATACTGTAATTATGACCATAGGTATACCATTAGCAGATAAAGAGCCCCTTTTATTCAAAGGAGACTCTTCCCGTACGATGCGTTTATTGCCCAAAGCGGTAGCTAATGCCGGCCATCACGGAGCTCACATCGCTGCTCACGCCAATTTGGTTTTCGTTACCCACATTGTTGACCCACTGGTACTCCAGGCGCCCCGACCATCTGTCATTAAAGGCATATTCGGTACCGAAAGCCAGCACCGGACGCACGCCCGTATCAAATCGATTTTTTCCATTCACATTGGATTCCGCACGGTAGCCCATCAGGCCGGCCCGGCCGTACAGATCCCAGTCGCTGGTCAGGCTGTAGCTGGCCTTCAACGAAAGCTGTAGCCCCTGACTTTTCATTTGCGAACCGGCTGCGCCATGGCGACCATTGATGCCCATATTCCCTAAATAGTCATATCCACCTTCAACCGCCAGCCAGGGGTTAATCTGATAGCCGGTAAACACACCGCCGCCGACGTTATCGCGGTCAACATCGACTTGCCGATCGGTGCTGGAGTCGCCGTAGTGCGACCAGCCAAATTTAGACCCCGCGTACCAGGTTCCAGTCTCCGCAGCAGCAAAAGCGGCAGTCGCCGTAAAAGTATGAGCAATAATTAACGTAATAAGCGTCTTCTTCATAATCATCCCATTGTCGACCCGTTGTCGAATAAATGTCATCGTCAAAAGTTAAGTGGGCCTACAATAGAATATTAGCGTCGCGCTGATAATCGTTTTATTATTTAATTTTGGACACACTGCCAGCGCTAAAAACGCTCGGGTAATTTATTCACCCCCGTCAAATACCCTCCCCGTTTAAAAGCAATATAATTACCACTTTTTAACGCCGACAACACGTTTAATACACTGCTGCGAGATAAGTGCGTACGTTCCTGGATATAATCCAGGATAGAGACCCGCATCCGGGTCTCTTCGGGTAGCTGGCCCATTTCCTGCAAATGATTGCGGATAACGGCGTAGGTTCGCTGCTGTACGACGAGCGCGTCGCGATAGAAAAGATAAGCCGTGTGGTACGACAACAGTGAGGCGACGTCTTCCCAAACGCCGTGCTGGCGAAAGGCTTCCATCGCTTTTTGCGCATCAACGCGCAGTATTGTCGATTCGGTTTCCGCACGCAGCTGATGGCCGCGTACCGGCTGGATCATCTCGGCAATACCAAACAGGTGTGGGTGGTAAACCGTGACAATCAACAGACCGTCCGAGGCCCGGAGTATGGAGAGCTCGCCGTCAAGGAAAAGGAACAACTGCGGTTGATTTTTATGCGTCCAGGTCATGCGTTTCCGCGGCACAACGACCATTTTTTCAGCAATTGGCGTCAGGAGCGCCGTTAAGCGCTGGATACTCTCTTCCGGACGGACGGGCGGTAGGATATGCATAGAAATACCTGATTAGTTCTGGTTTAAGAATTATAGAACGCAACAAGATTTCCGTAAGAATTGCGTAGCTGCGCATTGACGCACATCGGCAAAGAGAAGAAAAGTACGGCGTGATTTAAATTTAAACAAACTAAAAAGCTGCCCGCAGGCAGCCCGATCAAAATGGTAATAATGCTTACTATACCCGTCATACTTCAAGCGGCTTATGTGTTTACTCGGTTCATCCATGAGCCTCGCCCTTACGGGCCGCCGGGATAAGGCGTTATCTATGCTTCTTGAAGCTCACGCCCTGGCCGCCTTTAAGCAACTCGAATTATTTAGGGTATTTGCAGATATCAAAGGCCCTTTTCGGGGCCTTTTCTTACTTCCGTAACGCCAGCGATGCCGAGTTTCTGGAAATATGCGGTGCGATGTTATCAAATGTAATCATTGCGGATTTACAAAAAATGCATTTCGCGCCAAACGGATTTTTTTCAGAAACATCGTAGGTGGATGTTCTGTACTGTGACCCATGACAGCATGGGCATCTGAAATGAATGTGGTCAATCATGATGTTAGCCTCTTTTTGCTACAACATTCTCTACCGCAGGGACATTTAGCCATATTTCACAGAAAACGCCTTCCCGGCTTTTCTGTCACAGCGTAAAAACGCTGCTCTGAATGGTTGAGAATAACAATAACATCATTGTCATTACTTCTTATAGAAACATCTGAAGCGCACTTCAGACTGAACTCTATTACTGCACCAGCGATTTTTTAATGTTGTTAATTTCTTAGTTTGCCCGAGGGCACGTAATGTTCGGTAGATTTCAATAAAATAATCGTGTGCTTTGGGATAACGCTATCTCTTATGCACTTTTCACGCTAAACGGGAGATACAAGGACTTTCCTTCACTATCACCGTTTGCGCCAGCTTCTGAGCCTGTCTACTCGGGTTTAGACCGTCATCGTTGTCGCAGGTTCAAAAAACTTTAACATTATTCGCGTCACAGAGCTTAATTAATCACGATAAGGAGAGTCTAAAGAAGGATTATCTATGGATAACGCTTGAGATGAGAACTGCTTCGCTAAACCGTTTATTACCGCATCTGTGTAGTAAATCAACTTGCTATTGATCACACAGATGGCGATTGATAGCAAGCTTTATTTTCACGCCACGATGTTCGCCAGCTGGCGAGCTGGTAACGCGAATGAATCCAGGGCCCAGGCTGGAGAGGCCGCCCAGGGATGACCCGATGACCCCGGGAAGGTGTACAGCCGCCTCTCATTTGGCGTGATTTGCCACAATTGTGGCGCTTTATGAATGTTACCGCCAGGATTGAAACGTTATGCTCTTCTCCGGGAAAAGATTCGCTCCCTGACAACACTCATCCTGCGGAAACCTGACAATGGCACATAACCGTACTTTCTCTCTCAATATCGGCTGGAAAGCGCTGCTAAAAGATGCGGGTTTAGAGCCTCAACATCTACTACGCAAAGCAGGATTGCCCGACGACACGTTTTCGAGGACAGAGCGCGGCCTTAATATCGAGGAGTATATTCGTTTCTGGCGCGCCCTTGAGGTAGAAACAAACGATCCTGCTTTTCCCTTACCACTGGTAGAAAGAGTCTCTGCTGAAATCTTTGATCCCCCGCTTTTCGCCGCACTATGCAGCACCAACATGATGCAGGCAGTTCAGCGACTGGCCAGATATAAGCAACTCATTGCCCCAATGGTTCTGGAAATAGTTGTAGAACACAGCGGCATCCTTACCGTTTCACCGCGCTGGCTGTCAGCGACAAACATTCCTCCGTCCCTGCAGATAGCAGAACTTGCTTTCTTACTGCGGCTGCTAAAACTTGCCACTCGCGAACCGGTCACAGCAGTGAAAGTCACGCTCCCTCAGCTTCCCGCCAGAATACAGGACGGCCACCTTACCCGCTTTTTCGGTACCGCCGTAGCGTATGGAGAAAAACCGGCCATCAGCTTTTCCGCCGCTGATGCCCTCCGCCCGTTTTTAACGGTGAACGAAGGAATGTGGCAAATATTTGAACCAGAGCTGCGACGCCGTCTCAGCACGTTAGATGAAACGGCCTCAACAACTGAACGCGTACAGGCGGTACTTCTTGAGCTTCTTCCCGGTAACGAAGCCACTATTGAGAAAACGGCGGAGCGTCTCGGTATGAGCAAACGTACGCTTCAGCGCAGACTTGAAAGTGAGGGAGGAAATTTTCGTACATTGGTCAATATTTGCCGGGAGAACCTGGCGCGGCACTATCTGAGTCATACCCATCTCTCCGGCTATGAGATTGCATTCCTGCTTGGCTTTGAAGATCCAAACTCCTTCTATCGCGCATTTATGGCCTGGACCGGACAGACGCCGGAAACCGTCAGAGGGAGCATGCGTCTTAATGGAAAGAACTCCTCAGGTTAAACAAACGAGATGACGCGGTTGTTAAGCACCGACTTGCCATAAGAATCGCGTTACCTCCTGTCGTTTCCACAAAAGGCGGCTTCCTTTCTGATCTGAAGCGAATGGCGCCGTTAGCAAGCGTACTGGCGCATAAGGCCAGATGAAAAGAGCCTGTCTGCAGGCAAACTGTAGCCAGTCCATGAAACGAGGTCCTTATGTTCGCTCCGGAAAAGAAAACCGCGCTGGTCACCGGCGCATCGTCAGGGATGGGTAAAGCTATTGCCCGTCGCCTGATTCAGGATGGTTACCAGGTATATGTTGCCGCCCGTAGCATCCATAAAATGGCCGCTCTGGCCGAACTTGGCGCACAGCCGTTACGGATGGATATAGCCAGGGATGAGGAGATTGTCTCCTGTGTAAACGCCATTCTGTCGCAAACCGGGGGAGTGGATGTCCTGATCAATAATGCAGGTTTTGGCCTGTATGGACCCGTAGAAGAGATCGGTATTGATGAAGCACGCTATCAATTTGAGGTTAACCTCTTTGGTGCCGCACGGCTGACGCAGCTACTGCTCCCTGCAATGCGGGCCAGACGTAGCGGGCATATTGTCAACATCTCCTCGATGGGAGGGAAGATGTACAGCATCCTTGGTGCCTGGTACCACGCCACAAAACACGCGCTCGAAGGATGGTCAGACTGCCTGCGCCTGGAGGTCGCCGGATTTGGGATTAAGGTCACGATCGTCGAGCCGGGGGTGATAGAGACAGGCTTCGGTGATGCTGCCAGCGAAAGCATCGTCAAACGTTCACACAGTGGCCCCTATGGCCAACTGGTGAAAATGGTGGCCGCGTCGATCAAAAAAACTTACGGGCACGGGACAGGCAGCGATCCGAAGGTTATCGCGGATGTCGTTTCAAGCGCCATTAACAGTAAGAACCCACGTACGCGCTATGCCGCGGGTAAGTTTGCAAAAATGCTTATCTGTCTGCGCGTCTGGCTGGGCGACCGTATATTCGACCGTATTATTCTCAGTCAGACACGCTAACAAGCGGATGATTTAGCTGAACGGCCTGCGTCTCTTGGGGAGCGCTAACTCACGGTTAACGCGTCGACCACTTCCGCTACGCTTTTGACGCTGCGGATGCTGCCGATACCCGTGCCGAGCGCGATATAGCCCTCATCGGCATTGCCTTCCAGCATGCCGACGCGCAGGCCGCGTAATCCCCCCATTGCTTCACCGAGCGCCTCGTTGCTGGCGCCGGCTTTATCCATCGCCACCAGTTTTTCGGCCAGTCTGCCCGGCAGAGAGCGATAGTAATGGGGCAGCGTGCGGAAAAGCAGCAAATCCAGGCCACTGGCGGCAATAATTTTATTTTTGACCGACCGCGGCACTCTGCTTTCTTCCGTCGCGATAAAAACCGAACCGGCAAATATCCCTTCAGCGCCGAGCGCGTGCGCCGCTCTGGCGGTGCGCTTGTCGGTAATACCGCCCGCGGCCATCACCGGAACACGCTTCACCGCATCGGCGATCAGCGGCACGATAGAAAAGGTTCCCAGCGCGGTCCCCGGCAATGTTCCTCCCTCATCAAAGCCGGTCGCGACGATGATATCGGCACCCGCTTCTTCAGCAAGGCGGGTATTTTCAGGCGTCGGGTTAATATCGCGATAGATGATAGCAATGCCCGCCTCTTTTAATTCGTTGAACAGCGCCGGTATGAGCGCCCCTTCACCGTAGCCGGTATACACCACGGCCCTGACGCCCTCTTCTTTTATCACCTGCAAAATAGGCGGGGTCCAGATATCGTTTTCAGCCGCGGGGATCAGGTTCACGCCGAAAGGTTTTTCGGTCAGCCGTTTGGTTTTGCGGATCTCTTCACGCATTTTTTCGGCGGTTTCTTCCGGCGTGGACACCGCGGTCTCAGCGGTTAAACCGGCATTCGGCCCCAGCACACCAAGCCCGCCGGCATTGCTGACAGCGGCGACTAAACGGGCATCGGTCAACCACGATAACGGCCCCTGAATAACAGGTTTTTCTATATTCAGGATCTGGCAGATTCGGTTATTTTTCATGGGGTAATATCCTTCACAATAGCGCTATGGAGCGGTTCAGTTTCATGATGGAAGGAGTGTAGGACGTTATATTATTTAGAAAAATAGCCAAAAAAGTGCATCACTATTATAAAATCAGTAACAATGTGATATCCCGATCCCGGCAAAAGAAGCCCGCTATGCAAATAAACCTCTTTGAATCGATTCGCATTTTTATTGAAATTGTCGAGTCCGGTAGCTTTACTCAGGCAGCGGAGAACCTGCAGATTCATCGTCCTGCCGTCACTAAGGCATTGCAGCTGCTTGAGCAGCACTGCGGCACGCGTTTGATGCAGCGAACAACGCGGCGCATCAACCTGACGCCTGACGGCGAAGCGTTTTATCGGCAGAGTAAACCTTTACTGGCCCAGGCAGATGCGCTGCTGGAGTCGTTTGGGAGCGATAGCGTATTGCACGGCCAGCTTCACGTGGATATGCCCGTCGCTTTTGCGACGTTATTGGTCGTCCCCCATTTGCCTGATTTTTATCGCCAGCACCCTGGCGTCGAAATCATCCTCAGTAGCTCAGACCTCCGCCGGGATATGCTGCGCGATGGTCTTGATTGCTTGCTGCGGGTGGGGGAACTGGACGACGGGGACTATATCGCCCGTAAGTTAGGCAATATTAAAATGACGACCTGCGCCAGCCCGGCCTATATTGCCAGCCACGGTGTGCCGCAAACGCTGGAGGATCTACCGCAGCATCAGGCCATCAACTGGATTAACAGCAGCAGCCGACAAATTATGCCGTGGACGTTTTCTACGCCAGAAGGAACAGTTGAAATGACGCTTCCCGGCAAGCTGGTCATCGATAACTCTGAAACCTATTTATCGGCAGGCCTGGCAGGGCTGGGATTAGTCCAGGGAATGAACGTTTTTTTACAGCCTTATCTCGATCGCGGCCTGTTAGTGGAAGTCTTACCTGACAACCCTACCCCCGATCGCAAATTGTCACTTCTGTATCCGCACCGTCATCTCTCACGCAAAGTGCGGGTGTTTACCGAGTGGTTAGAAAGCTTATTGTGAAAAACGGGATTAAGGCACTCATCCCCGCGCAAAACCACAATGATTGATAAATGCTTGCGATTACTGCCTTAAACCCGGTCAACGATCCGCGCCCCACTCTGGGTCCTGCTTGCTCAGATTCTCAGCGTGTCTATCACCGCCCGCAGCGCGGGCGACACATTACGATGGGGATAATAGAGAAAAGAGCCTTCCAGCCGCTGGCTGTAACGCTGCAGGACTCTGATAAGCGCACCTCGCTCTAAGTCATCGGCAACCAGTTCCTGCGGGACATAGGCCAGCCCCAACCCCAGCCGGGCGGCCTTCGCTTCCATGTAGCTGTCGGCAAAGGCCCACTGTCCCTGCGGCCGGTGGGTGATTTTTTTACCGTCCTGATTGAGTTCCCAGGCATAAATAGTCCCGTCGCCAAACTGGTACGCGATACAGGGATGAACCACCAGGTCCGCCGGCGTTTGCGGAAAACCGTAGCGGCGAAAATGCTCGGGCGTGCCAACAACGACCATCTCCATATCGGGTGAAATGCGCACCGCGACCATACCGCCGCCGACTTCCGGCCCCAGACGCACCCCGGCATCAAATCGCTCCGCGATAATATCGACAAACCGGCTTTCACTGATGAGTTCCAGCCGGATATCGGGATAGCGTTGTTTGAACACCGAAAGCTTTGGCAGAAGCACTTTATCAATGGCGTGCTGGCTGGCATTGATGCGGACGGTACCGGAGGGGGTGTTGCGATAATACGCCAGAGTGGAAAGCCCCGAATCTAACGCATCAAAGCCGGATTCAACGGTTCGATAGAGCTGCTCGCCGGCCTGGGTGAGCGAGAGTTTACGGGTGGTACGCACCAGAAGCTGTACCCCCAGCCTTTCTTCAAGTTCACGTACCGCACGGCTGACGCCGGATTGCGCCAGCCCAAGCCGCTGCGCCGCGGCGGTAAAAGTGCCCTCCCGTACCACCAGCATAAACAGGTACAGATCGTTATAGTTTTCCCGTTTTGCCAAGATTCCTCCCGCGCCTGCGCCGTAATTTATAACAATATGATATGAATCTTAGCATTTTTCACCCGCTAATCAGCACTCTGACTGCTAACTATAATCAGCGCATTGCAACAAAGCACAGCAGCGTTGTCCGTATGAAACCTGTATCTGGAACCTGTTTTAGGGGAATGATTAATGAAAGCGTTTACCAGAAAATTGACGGCCGCCATGCCTGCCATGCTGCTATGCGCGTCACTAAGTGGAGTCACCACCATGAGCTATGCCGGGACAACCAATCCAAACGCGCCCGTTTCACTGGTCGAAAAATGGGACAAAACCTTCGCGGAAAGCGCGAAAGTCACTCACCGTAAGGTGACCTTCCAGAACCGCTATGGGATCACCCTGGTCGGCGATCTCTACATTCCGAAAGATCGCGGCGAGCGCAAGCTGGCGGCGATTGCAGTCAGCGGCCCCTTCGGCGCGGTAAAAGAGCAGTCCAGCGGTCTGTATGCGCAGACCCTGGCGGAACAGGGCTTTGTCACCCTCGCCTTCGATCCTTCTTATACGGGGGAAAGCGGCGGCCATCCGCGTAACGTCGCCTCTCCGGATATCAACACCGAGGATTTCAGCGCGGCGGTGGATTTCTTAGGATTGCAAAACGAGGTGGACCGCAACCGAATTGGCCTGCTCGGCATCTGCGGCTGGGGCGGCATGGCGCTGAACGACGCCGCGATGGATACCCGGGTGAAAGCGGTGGCCACCAGCGTCATGTACGACATGAGCCGCGCGATGGGCCACGGCGTTGGCGACGGTAAAGACCGCTATACCACCGCCGATCGCCGCGCCGTCTTGCAGTATCTGAACGCGCAGCGCTGGAAGGATGCGGAAAGCGGCACCTTCGCGCCGGGCGGGCATGATATTTATGTCGATCAGAAAGGTCACGTCAGCGCAGGCGATCGTATTCTGCCGGAAACCTTACCGGCCAACCCGAACCCGGTTTTGAAAGAGTTCTTTGACTATTACCGGATGCCGCGCGGTTTCCACGCCCGCTCCGTGAACTCAACCGGCGCGTGGAATGCAACCATGCCGCTGTCGTTTATGAATATGCCGCTGCTGAGCTATGCCAGTGAAGTCACTATCCCGACGCTGATCGTGACCGGAGAAAAAGCCCACTCACGCTATTTTGCCGAAGATGCCTTTAAGGCCATCGGCAGCAAAGAGAAAGAGCTGGTGATTGTCCCCGGCGCGAACCATGTCGATCTCTATGACAATGCGGCCGGTAAAATCCCGTTTGCCCGATTTGAACAGTTTTTCAAAACCAACCTGAGATAACGGCCGGAAGCCGCCCGATCGTCGCGGGCGGCTTGCCCTCGCCCGCGCATGACGTTTACCCACGCTTTAGTCGTTATTCAATGAATAGCGTCCGCTCCGGCAGCACCCGAATCTGGCCGGAAAAATAAAGAGATACCCCTATCATGTCCATACTGAGTCGTCGTACACCACCCCCTCAACCGCACGCCCATTGGGGCGGCGTCTTTGCCATGACGCTGTGCGTTTTTGTCCTCATCGCTTCCGAATTTCTGCCGGTCAGCCTGCTGACGCCGATCGCCGGAGAGTTAAACATCACCGAGGGGCTGGCAGGCCAGGGCATTGCGATTTCCGGCGCCCTGGCGGTGCTGACCAGCCTGACTATCTCTAACCTTGCAGGAAGTCTGAATCGTAAACACCTTCTGCTGGGGCTGACGGTTCTGATGGCGGTCTCGGGAATGATTGTCGCGCTGGCCCACAGCTATGCGATCTATATGGCGGGAAGAGCCCTGATTGGCATCGTTATCGGGGGATTCTGGTCGATGTCGGCGGCCACCGCCATCAGGCTGGTCCCCGCGCACCAGGTTCCCCGCGCGCTGGCGATTTTCAACGGCGGCAACGCGCTGGCGACCGTCGTGGCCGCGCCGCTTGGCAGCTATCTGGGGGCCACCGTCGGCTGGCGCGGCGCCTTTTTTTGCCTCGTACCGCTGGCGATAGTCGCGTTCATCTGGCAATGCTTCAGCCTGCCTGCGATGGAAAGCGATAAAGCGAGCCGGCCGCGCGGCTCCGTGCTTCGCCTGCTCAGACATTCCATTGTCGCGATCGGTCTGCTGGCCTGCGGACTCTTCTTTATGGGGCAGTTTGCCTTATTTACCTACGTGCGGCCGTTTCTGGAAGCGGTGACCGGCGTCAGCGCCTCTGGCCTGTCCCTGATTTTGCTCGCTATCGGCGTCGCAGGTTTTATCGGCACCCTGGGCGTTTCAACACTCCTCAACGCCCGGTTTTATCAGACCTTAATGACCATCCCTTTATTGATGGCCCTCATCGCCGGCACGTTGCTTCTGGTAGGACACCACGCCTGGACCGTTGCCGTGCTGTTAAGCCTGTGGGGGATGCTGGCGACCGCGGCGCCAACCGGCTGGTGGACATGGATCGCGCGGACGCTGCCCGACGACGCCGAAGCGGGAGGCGGTCTGATGGTTGCCGTTATTCAGCTGTCGATCGCGCTGGGTTCGACGACGGGCGGTTTGGTATTTGACCGCCTGGGGTGGCAAAGCGCGTTTGGCTTAAGCGGCATACTGCTTCTTGCCGCGGTCGGGATGACGTTGTACACCAGCCGGCAAATGACGCAATAAGCTCACGCCATCCGAAGCGGGTAGCGGATTTTTCTCGCCGCGGGTAATGCGTATAATGCGGCTTCGATACACGCTAAAAATAACCGCGGCTCATATGATAAATCTCAATCGATGTTGTTATTTGCTCCTGATCTTCGCAGCGGTCGGCAGCATTTTTACCGCCTGGCCCTTTGCTACCTGGCTCCTGCTGGTCAACGCGCTGACCCTGGCGATCTACGGCGTGGATAAAATGGCGGCGCGCAGGGCCTGGCGCAGAGTACCGGAAGCCACATTGCTGGCGTTCGGGGTGCTGGGCGGCTGGGCTGGCGCGATAGCCGGCCAACAGCTGTTCCGCCACAAAACGCAAAAGCAGCCGTTCAGAACCCGATTCATCATCAGCACGATCGTCAGCCTCTCAGGGATGGTGGCGATTTATTTGTTCTCTCCTTTTTCTTTTCACTAATTTCCGGCGAGGCTAACGGTTTGCAAACGCGTGGAATGCACTCAACCCGCCGCTATTCGTAGTATATTATTGAGAGTATTGTTGATTATCAGGTGTACCTTATGACCTACTCCATCGGAGAATTTGCGCAGCTTTGCGGCATAAACGCGACGACGCTCCGCGCCTGGCAGCGTCGCTACGGCCTGCTTAAACCACAGCGTACCGATGGCGGCCATCGCCTGTATAACGATGACGATATCCAGCAGGCGCTTAAAATCCTCGACTGGGTAAAAAAAGGGGTACCTGTCAGCCAGGTAAAGCCCCTGCTGGCACGCCCTGGCGCACGGCGGACGAATAACTGGATCACCTTGCAGGAGAACATGCTCCAGCGGCTTAAAGAGGGGAAAATCGAATCCCTGCGCCAGCTGATTTACGACGCCGGTCGTGAATCTCCCCGCCCCGAGCTGGTCACCGAAGTGCTGCGCCCGCTGCGTAGCCAGGTTTCCGCCAACGTACCGGCCATCATGACGCTGCGCGAAATCCTTGACGGCATCATTATCGCCTACACTTCTTTTTGCCTCGAAGGGGACAAAAAGGCGCCCGGCGATAACTATCTGATCACCGGCTGGCACCTGACGGACGCCTGCGAAATCTGGCTCGAAGCGCTCAAACGCACCGGTCAGGGCCACCGCATCGACATCCTTCCCTCTCCCCCCGCGACCCTGGTGCCGGAGATCCTGCCGGATCGCAAATGGCTGCTGGTGACGACCGGTAAACTCTCTGCAGCCCGCCAGAAACAGGTTGAACGCTGGCAGCAGGTTGTCTCTCTGGAGATTGTTGCGCTGTAATTGCGTGCGCCACCGCTCCGTGGCGCAACGAGCAGGTCCCTCAGAATTGCCCCTCTTCTTTTTTCGCACAAGCCCGCTGACTCTTCTTTTCTCTCCAACACCCACAAAATCATGCTTCAAAGACATGTTATTAACCAACTGATAATTAATGAAAATAAAAAATATTTTAGTCAAAACTTGGACAAATAATATTAATTGTGTAAGTTTTAACTATGCCATATTGTTTACTCAGGAAGTGACCTATGAGTCCCTTGTCGTCCGCCATCAGTCGTTTTAGCGCGTACTACGCCACGCTGGATACCCAGCCGCCTTCGGCGCTGGCCGCGCTGTACCACACGAATGCGGTGCTGATCGATCCTTTTGGCCAACACCAGGGGCTGTCCGCGATCCAGGGTTATCTTTCGCACCTGCTGGCCAACGTCGATCATTGCCGTTTCACCCTCGATGCCCCGCTCTGCGAAGGTCAACGTTTTGCCGTCGCCTGGACCATGCACTGGTCGCATCCGAGACTTGCCGGGGGTAAGGCGCTACAGCTTGCGGGCTGCTCGGTGGTCACCGTTGAAGACGAACGAATTATTCACCAGCGTGACTACTACGACGCCGGGGAGATGCTGTACGAACACCTTCCCCTGCTGGGCTGGGCGGTGCGCGGCGCTAAACGGAGGGTGCGGTCATGATGACGGTGCTCATCACCGGCGCCAGCTCCGGCATTGGCGCCGGGCTCGCCAGGTCCTTCGCTGCGGACGGCCACCGGGTTATCGCCTGCGGCCGCGATCCGTCGCGTCTGTCCGCGCTACAGCAGCACAGCCCCCACATCAGCGTCCGCTCTTTCGATATGACGGACAGGGATGCCTGTCGCCAGACGCTCGCTGACTGCCGCGCCGATCTGATCATTCTCTGCGCCGGGACCTGCGAATATCTCGAACACGGAACGGTGGATGCCGGGCTGGTTGAAAGGGTCATCACCACTAATTTTCTCGGGCCGGTGAACTGCCTGGCGGCGATTCAGTCGCAGCTGTCAGCCGGGAATCGCGTGGTGCTGGTGAGCTCGATGGCGCACTGGCTACCCTTTCCTCGGGCCGAAGCCTATGGCGCCTCGAAAGCGGCGCTGACCTGGTTTGCCAACAGTCTGCGCCTGGACTGGGAGCCAAGAGGGATCGCCGTCACGGTCGTTTCGCCGGGGTTTGTTGACACTCCGCTGACGCGTAAAAACGATTTTTCTATGCCCGGCCAGGTGAGCGTGGAGCAGGCGGTTAAAGCGATTCGCCGCGGTCTGGCGAAAGGGCACGATCGTATCGCCTTCCCGACGGGCTTTTGCCTGCTTCTGCGCCTGCTGGCCGGGCTTCCTGAAGGACTTCAGCGCAGGCTATTGCGCAGGATGGTGCGCTCATGAAAATCGCGATTATTGGCAGCGGCATTGCCGGGCTGACCTGCGCCTGGCGCCTTGCCGGGCAACACGAAGTGACCCTGTTCGAAGCGGCGTCCACGCCGGGGGGACATACCGCCACGGTGGATATCGCCACGCCGCAGGGTACCTGGGCCATCGATACCGGATTCATCGTGTATAACGATCGCACCTATCCGCGCTTTATGGGCCTGCTTAACGAGCTTGGGCTGAGCGGTCAAAAAACGCAGATGAGCTTTTCGGTCCACAATCCGCAGAGCGGGATGGAGTATAACGGCCACAGCCTGAGCTCGCTTTTCGCCCAGCGGCGCAATCTGTTAAAGCCGGCCTTCTGGAGGTTGCTGACGGAGATCGTCCGCTTTAATCGCCTGGCGAAGCAGGCTCTGGCGGGAGCGTTCGACCCGGGCGCCACGCTGCAGACCTTCCTTGAGCGGCACCGTTTTAGCCCCTTTTTCGCACGCCACTATATCCTGCCGATGGGGGCCGCTATCTGGTCTTCGTCGCTGCAGGAGATGCGCCGCTTCCCGCTGGCGCTGTTCTTGCGCTTCTTTGATAATCACGGCCTGCTGGATATCCGCCAGCGCCCGCAGTGGTACGTGGTGCCCGGCGGCTCGCGCGAATACGTGCGCGCCCTGCTTGCCCGGTCCGGCGATCGCCTGCGCCTCAATGCGCCGGTGCAGAACGTGATCCGTCATCAGGATGGCGTCACGCTCCAGCTGGCAGCGGAGGAGCAGCACTTCGATCAGGCGATCTTCGCCTGCCACTCTGCCGAAGCGCTGGCCATGCTGGCGGACCCGACGCTCGCCGAACGCGAAATACTGGGGGATATCGGCTGGCAGCGAAACGAGGTGGTCCTGCACAGCGATCCCCGCTGGCTGCCGGTGCGCAAGCGCGCCTGGGCCAGCTGGAACTATCGCCTGAGCGAACAAGATCAGGCCAGCGCCTGCGTCACCTATAACATGAATATTCTCCAGGGCCTGCCTGCCGACGCCCCGCTGTTCTGCGTCACCCTCAATCCGCCAACGCCGGTGGACCCGCGCTTCGTCTGGAAGCGTATGGTCTATGAACACCCGCTATTTAATCCCCAAAGCTGGTCCGCCCAGATGCGGCGCGAGGAGATTAACGGCCGCCAGCGAAGCTGGTTCTGCGGCGCGTACTGGTACAACGGTTTTCATGAAGATGGCGTGCGCAGCGCCCTCGATGTGGTCAACGGCATCATCGCGGCGGAGAACCTCTGACATGAACAGCTGCCTCTATCAGGGCGTATTACGCCACCGCCGTCTTCAGCCGAAAGCGCACCACTTTCGCTATCGCATCTTTATGGCCTGGCTCGATCTGGATGAGCTGGATCGGCTCGGCGAAGCGGGTATCCGCCGCAATCGCTTTGCTGCCGCCTCTTTTTACGATGCGGATTATCCGCTGGGCACGCCGCTGAAAGCGCAGGTTCTGAACCGGCTGGAAAACCTGACCGGCACGCGCCCGGATGGCCGCGTCATGCTGCTGACCCAACTGCGCTACCTGGGCTTTCATTTTAACCCGGTCAACTTTTACTACTGCTACGACGGCGCCGGTACCCTGCGCTGGGTGCTGGCCGAAGTGCGCAACACGCCGTGGAATGAGCGCCATTACTACGCGGTAGACGGTCAACGGGCGCGCCCGCTGGCGAAAGCCTTTCACGTCTCGCCGTTTAACCCGATGGATATGGTCTACCTCTGGCGCTTTAACAGTCCCGGTAAAACGCTGCACATGCATATCGAGAACCATCAGGCCGCGAAAGTCTTCGACGCCACGCTGGCCCTGAGCCGCGCGCCTTTAACGCGGGCCAGCCTGCGCGGGCTGCTGCTGCGCATTCCGCTGATGACGCTGAAAACCGTCCTCGCGATCTACTGGCAGGCGCTGCGGCTATGGCTCAAGCGCGTGCCGCTGTACAACCACCCTGTCAGCAGGAGTGAACGTTCATGACCGATCCAGTCTTTGCGCTTGAACCCGATATCCCGCGCAACGTGCGTATCGCGCGCTGGTTGCTCTTTCGTCTGTTGAGCGGCATTCGCGAAGGGGCGCTCACCGTACGCGAAGGGGCGCAGACCTTTCACTTTGGCGACCCCGCCGCCGCGCTGCGCGCCGAGGTGCACGTGCTCTCCTCGGGCGTCTACCGGCGTTTACTGACCGGCGGCAGCCTCGCCGCCGCGGAGGCCTGGATGGACGGCGAATGGGAGAGCCAGCAGTTGACGCCGCTGCTGCAGATCCTGGCGCGTAACGGCCAGGTACTGGGGCGGCTGGAGCGCGGCTTCCGGCTGCTGGGCAAGCCCGTAGAGCGGCTGCGCCACTGGACGCGCCGCAACTCGCGCGCGCAGGCGAAGGCGAATATCGCCGCCCATTACGATCTGGGCAACGACTTTTACGCCCACTTCCTTGACGACGAGCTGCTTTACTCCAGCGCGCTGTTTACCGACGACGGCCAGGATCTCACCCAGGCCCAGCGGGCCAAAATGGCGCGCCTTTGCGAGCGTCTGGCGCTTACGCCCGGCGATCATCTCCTGGAGATTGGCACCGGCTGGGGGGCGATGGCCGAATACGCCGCCCGCCACTACGGCTGCCGGGTCACCACCACCACCCTGTCGCAGGAACAGTTCCAGTGGGCCAACGCGCGAATTGCCCGCGCCGGGCTGCAGGATCGCGTCGAGGTACTGCTCTGCGATTACCGCGATCTGACCGGCCAGTACGACAAGCTGCTGTCGGTGGAGATGATTGAAGCCGTGGGGCAACGCTATCTGCCGGCTTTTTTTCGCACCTGCCAGGCGCGACTGCGCCCGGGCGGCAGAATGGCGATCCAGGCAATTACCATCCAGGATCAGCGCTATCGCGGCTACAGCAAAAACGTGGATTTTATTCAGCGCTACATCTTCCCCGGCGGATTTTTGCCCAGCATCACGGCGATGAACGAGCTGATGACGCGGCACACCGATTTTGTGGTGCGCGATCTGTTCGATATGGGGCCGGACTATGCCCGCACCCTGGCCCACTGGCGGCAGCGATTTATCCACGCCTGGCAGGATATTGAGAAGCTCGGCTTTGACGATCGCTTCCGCCGCATGTGGCTCTACTACTTCGGCTACTGCGAAGCCGGGTTTAACGCCCGCACCATCAGCGTTGTGCAGCTTACCGCGGAGCGAACATCATGAAACGCATTATGACCCTTGGCCTCGCGCTGCTGATGCTGGCGCTGGCGGGCTGCAGCACCGAAGTGACCGACTACCGCCAGCAGCAGCCGGCGCTGGACATTTTCCACTACTTTCAGGGCAAAACGGAAGCCTGGGGGATGGTTCAGGATCGCAACGGCAAACAGCTGCGCCGCTTCCATGTCGCCATTGACGGCGACGTTGTTGGCGACACGCTGACGCTCCACGAACGCTTTATTTACGATGATGGCGAAAAGCAGCAGCGGGTATGGCGCATTCGCCGCACCGGCGACCACCGTTATGAAGGCACCGCGGGCGACATTGCCGGCGTGGCGACCGGCCAGGCGGCGGGCAACGCTTTTCACTGGCGCTACAGCATGAACGTGACGGCCAGCGGTAGCACCTGGCTCCTGCACTTCGACGACTGGATGTTCCTGCAGGACGACGCGCATCTGTTCAACAAAACCGAGATGAAGAAATTCGGCATTACCGTCGCCACCGTGACCCTTTTCTTCACCCGAACCGCACAATAAAAGAGGACTACGCCATGAACACACAACCTGTCATTGGGATCAGCGGATGTTTGACCGGTTCTGCCGTACGATTCGACGGCGGGCATAAGCGCATGGGCTTCGTGATGGACGAGCTGGCGCAGTGGGTGGCGTTTAAACCCGTCTGCCCGGAGATGGCTATCGGCCTCCCCGTCCCGCGCCCGGCGCTGCGGCTGGTGCAAACGACCGAAGGAGAAATCCGCATGCGCTTCACGCATGCACCGCACGACGACGTGACGGAGAAGATGGCCGATTTCGCCAGCGCCCACCTCTCGACCCTGGGCGAGCTATCGGGATTTATCGTCTGCGCCAAATCGCCCAGCTGCGGCATGGAGCGCGTGCGGCTGTACGATGAAAAGGGCAATCGCGGGCGAAAAGAAGGCACAGGGTTGTTTACCGCCGCGCTGATGGAGAAATATCCGTGGCTGCCGGTGGAAGAAGATGGCCGCCTGCACGATCCGGTGCTGCGTGAAAATTTTGTCGAACGGGTCTTCGCCCTGCACGAGCTTAACTGTCTGCACAAAAATGGCCTGACGCGCCGCGCGCTGCTGGATTTCCATAGCCGCTATAAACTGCAGCTGCTGGCCCACCATCAGGCGGGATACCGCGAGATTGGCCCGTTTGTTGCCTCGCTCCACGAATGGCAGGATCTGGAGGCTTTCTTTGCGATCTACCGCGAAAAACTGATGACGATCCTGAAACAGCCCGCCTCGCGTAAAAACCACACCAACGTGCTGATGCATATTCAGGGCTACTTTCGTAACCAGCTAAATAGCCGCCAGCGCGGCGAGCTGCGGGAGGTGATCCTTAACTATCGCTCCGGGCTGCTGCCTATCCTTGCGCCGTTAACGCTGCTTAAGCACTATCTGGCCGAATACCCGGATCGCTATCTGCAGGCGCAGAACTACTTTGATCCCTACCCGCAGGACCTGGCCCTGCGCCTGACGGTGCATTGAGATAGCTGAACGCGCGAAGAGGCTGGCGCACGCCAGCCTCTTCGTTGTTGGATCCATCGGCTTCTGGAACCATGCCTCACCCCATCCGGAAGTCGTTGTTGATCCCCTGTTGCGGACGCTGATGGAAGTCACGGCCGGCTCCGATTTGGCATTGGGGTTAGACTCCAGCACGTTGGTGACGCCGACGTAGGCTTTTTTCAGGTTAACTTCATCGCTCCGGTGGGCAAACATGACGTTGATATCCCAGATAGCTCCTTTACAGCTGTTGAAGGCTTTGGTTATCTGGAATTCGCCGCCATTGCCTTCATTGCCTAAACGGCCGATCGCCGGTCTGGAACTGCGCGCCGTAGCGGGCCTTCAGACCGAAGGGGATCGCCATATCCGGCGTGGCCGCGGTGGTCTGCGGGTTGGTAATAACATCCACTTTTTTATCAGCACGGCGTCGATCTGTTCTTGAGTAAATTCTCGCGCGAATACGAAAATTGGGCACAGCGTGGCCACGACCGCCATCGGTAATGGAAGTTTTTTATCATTGTCATAATTATCTCAATATAGGTTAGCTTTATTCGGATAATAACAATCCCATTCTGGGCAATCAGAATATATTACGTTATTTCGCTTCGCTATTAAGAAAACACCCAAACGTGAGCCCACCCGCAGATATTATCGCCATTTACTCAGCGCGCGGATAACCCTGTAGAGTACATTTCCTGAAGTGGCCAGAGTAAAAAAAACAATAAAACAAAATGCCGGTTTTGCGGCGTTTTAAATCTACCGGGGTATAGCTTGTAACGCGTTAATCAACAAGTGAAATGGAGGGTCTGGAAGAGGCTTTGCTTCGATGATCACAGAAGTAAAAAAACATAATAAATTAATTTAAAAACGTAATAGATTCTTCGAGATCATTTATGTCAGAAATTGTTACACATCCACACAACACACCGGAGTCTGCTCAGAATGAGTAAAAACATAATGCAAAGCCGCCATGATGAATATCATAAATTAACGCGTGGAGAACGTATTGGTTATGGTATGGGTGACTTCGCTCAAAATCTGGTTTTTGGCACAATAGGCGGCTTTCTGGCTCTTCACATGCTGACGGTTAATACCATCAGCACGGCAACGGCAGGGTTTATATTTCTTTTTGTCCGAATCATCAATGTCTTTTGGGATCCGATGGTCGGCACGTATGTTGACAAAAGAACGTCAAAAGCAGGTAAATACCGCCCCTGGCTGTTAAGAGCCGGCGTACCGCTGGTGATCCTTTCCGCTTTACTTTTTGCTCCCATTCCTGGGGTCAGAGGTTCGGTACCTTTTGCCTTCATCGTTTATTTGGCTCTGGATTTAGTTTATTCCGTAGTGAATATTCCTTATGGTTCGCTTAATGCGTCCCTGACCCGGGATCCGGAATCGATTGATAAACTCACCAGTACCCGAATGATGCTGGCCAATAGCGCCAATCTTCTTGTTTATACCCTGTTCCCGATGTTTGTACAGATGGCTTCACCAAAAGATCGCAGCCTTAAGGACACCGGTTTTTTCGGCATTGAGCTCAATCTGGGAAACTATACCGATCCATCAGCCAACTACGCCTGGTTCGGCGTCTACTCCGTGTATATGCTCATCGGCGCGGTGGCGCTTTTCATCTGCTATAAATTTACGAAAGAACGCGTTGTCGCGACGGCAGAACAGACCGCCAACGTCAAAACGACCGATCTGTTCCTTGAACTCAAACATAACCGCCCGCTGGTTATTCTCGGGCTGTTCTTCATGCTGGCCTTCACGTTCATGTTTTTCATGAACACGGTTAACGGCTTTTTCAATCAGTACGTTGTCGGTCATTCAGAATGGATGGGCGCCGTAGGCCTTGTCGCCTCCATACCGGGCATCGCATTCCCTATTTTTTGGCCCAAACTCAAGAAAATTTTTGGTAAAAAAGGCTTCTTCCATATTTTTCTGGCCATGTTTATTGTCGGTGAGCTACTGACTTACGTCTGGTCACGCGAGGGCATGCACGATGCGCTTTGGCTTGCTTACATCGCCACCTTCATTAAACAATGGGGCTTAACGTCCGCGACCGGCTTTATGTGGGCGCTGGTTCCTGAAGTGATTGCGTATGGCGAATTAAAATCCGGCAAGCGAAATGCGGCGATCATTAATGCGATTATGGGCCTCTTTTTCAAAATCGGCTTTACCATCGGCGGCGCGATTCCCCTGTGGTTACTGGCCGTTTATGGCTTTAATGAAACCGGCGCCCGGCAAAGCGCCAGCGCTATCGACGGGATCATTATGACCGCGGTGTGGATCCCTATCGCGTTAGCCATCGTATCGATGATCATCATGCAGGTTTACCCCATCTCTGACAAAAACGTAACCGATATCAACCGTCAGCTTGATGAAGTCCGCGTGTAGTTAAAAATATAAATTAAATGCATTTGGAACATTTAAATAAAAAGGTGTAATGATATGTCACTCATTCAAAACCCTATTTTACGTGGGTTTAATGCCGACCCCAGTATTATCCGTGTCGAGGACACCTACTATATCGCCAACTCTACGTTTGAGTGGTTCCCTGGCGTTCGTTTACATGAGTCAAAAGACCTGGAGCACTGGAATCTTCTCCCTTCGCCCCTGTCAACCACCATCCTGCTGGATATGAAAGGCAATCCTTCATCAGGCGGCATTTGGGCGCCGGCGCTCTCTTATGCCGACGGTCAATTCTGGCTAGTGTATACCGACGTCAAAGTCACCGAAGGCGCCTTTAAAGACATGACAAACTATCTGACCACCGCAACCGATATCCGCGGCCCGTGGTCAGATCCCATTAAGCTTAACGGCGTAGGTTTTGATGCTTCTCTCTTCCACGACGATGATGGCCGGAAATATATCGTGCAGCAAACCTGGGACCATCGCGAATATCACCATCCCTTTGACGGCATCACGTTAACTGAACTGGATACAAAAACCCTGAAATTAATGCCAGAGACCGCGCGTACCGTTTATCGGGGGACCGCCGTTGGGCTCGTTGAAGGGCCGCATCTCTATAAACTGAACGGATATTATTATCTTTTTGCCGCCCAGGGGGGCACCGTATTTACGCACCAGGAAGTGGTTGCGCGTTCTAAAACCTTAGACGCCAACAGCTTTGAAACGGAGCCAGGTGAGGTCTTCTTAACCAACGTCGATACGCCAGACAGCTACATCCAAAAGCAAGGGCACGGCGCGTTGGTTTCCACCCCCGGCGGCGAATGGTACTACGCCTCGCTCTGCGCGCGTCCGTGGAATCGCCCGGGTGAGTCAGTCTACGATCCTCGCGGCTGGTCAACGCTGGGCAGAGAAACGGCTATCCAGAAGGTGTACTGGGATGAAGGCGGCTGGCCGCGTATTGAAGGCGGTCACGGCGGAAAGACGTTTGTCGAAGGCCCGAAAGATGCCATTGATACCGAAAGTCCGGAAGACCGTAGCCAGCACGACGAATTTACAACGGCGACACTCGATGGTAACTGGAACACCCTGCGGGTGCCGTTTACAGAAAAAATGGGTACCACCGGCGATGGCAAGTTAACGTTAATTGGCCAGGGATCTTTAGCGAATACCCATGACCTGTCGCTGATTGCCCGACGCTGGCAAGCCTTTTATTTTGATGCGAAAGTTAAAGTTAAATTTAATCCATTTAACTACCAGCAAATGGCCGGATTAACGAATTACTATAACGATCGTCACTGGAGTTTTGTGTTCATTACCTGGAATGAAATTAACGGTAAGGTCATTGAAATAGGTGAGAATAACCGAGGGCGGTATACATCATATTTAAAAGATGAAGCCATCAAGGTCCCGGAGCACGTTGAATATGTCTGGTTCCGGACGAAAGTCAGGAAGGAAACGTATAGCTATGAATATAGCTTTGATGGGGTTGAGTTCACTGAAATCCCTGTGAAGCTAGATGCTGCGATCCTTTCGGATGATTATGTCCTGCAAAGCTATGGCGGATTCTTTACCGGAGCGTTTGTTGGCCTTGCGGCTGTCGACTACTCCGGTTATGGCGCCCGCGCTGAGTTTTATCATTTCGATTATCAGGAGCTTGGCGACACGTTAATCGCCAGGGACGCGTATAGCTGGGAAGCCAGTGAATTACGGCGTTATTAGATAGCCTTGTCTGGGGAGATTAAACGCTGAAAGGAGGCACCGGCGCGACAGGCGCGCCGGTGCCGGGTGTGGCAGGGTTGTCGCATCAGGCCGGCAACCGGCCGTTCCGATAGCGAAAGTCATGCGTCACGCTAATGACCCGTGCGGGTGGCTATTGCAGGCTTATTCCGCCGTTTTTTGTTTCAGCGCAGCATAGCGGGCAATCAGTTGTTGCAGATGCTGCTCCGTCTGGTTCTGCTGCGCCGCAGACCCTGGCTGATTGCGCGGCTGTGCGGAGAGTTGTCGCAGCTGCTCTTCCGCCGGAACGGTACGGCTCAACGACTGCGTTATGGCAAACACCGCTGACTTCAGCTCACTCACCGTGATATACCGCCCCTTCTGTTCATCCAGCGCGTTAAGCCGGTTCGTCAACTGCTGTAGCTGCGTCATTCCCTGGTGCCAGCCGCTGAGATTCTCCACGGGAAGCGCGGCGGCGCTGACCTGCTGTTGCCATTGTTGCGCCAGCGGTTTCGCCTGTTCTGGCCATAGCGTCAGCGCCTGCTGCGCCAGATGAGTGCCATAACTCAAAGCCCAGTCCGGTTTTAGCTGTAAAAGCTGCGCCAGCTGCTGCTGAGTCTGTTTTATCCCCGGCTCCGCCGAGGGGGATTGTTGTCGTAGCGTCTGTAACTGCTCAGCGGAAAGCACCGTAGGCAATGGAGAGAACCGGGCGGGAAACCGCATCTGCCCCGAATCGGACGGGTGCGTTGCCCGCCATCCTCCCGCCGCGGCCCCGGCCAGCGCCAGCATAGTCAGCATCCCGGCGACAAACGGCTTCCAGGGCTTCGCGGGCGCCGGGAATGCCGTCACAACGTCAGCATTCGGCCGCGATGCCGGCTCGGCGACATAGACCCATTTCACCTGCGCGGTCGGTTCAGGGAGGCTGGAAGGGGCAGGATCAGGCGCGGCCGCTTGCGGCGCGGTCTCCTCTTTATTTTCGCTGCTCTCCAGCCGTACCGCCGCGTTGTGCAGCAGGATAGACAGGGCATCAAGCTGGCCGGCATGTTTGAGCTCCAGACGCTGCAGTACGTCATCCAGCGCCGTCAGATGCGCTTCTGCCTGGTAAAGCTGGCTCAGGTCGATATCGGTCAGCGACAGCGTGCGCATCGCCTGCTGCAGCCGTTGACTGAGCGAACTGAGTATTTTGATTCGCGCAGTCGTCGGCTGCGGCCACATATTGCCCCACTGCCGGGAGACCAGCGCGACCAGTATCGCCAGCCCTTCATTCATGCCGTATAGCCCCGCCAGATGCATGCGGACAAGCGTATACCAGGCGGCAGTCTGTAGCTCCACGCCGTTGTGCTCAAACAGCGACAGGCAGAGTTTTTCCGCGAGCCGCCAGTTGACATCCGGGCGCGCCGGATGGGTTAGTTTGTTCATTTCATCGCGAAGGCGCGCGTAATCCGCAAGCGTACGCGGGTCGCCGCCGGTTTTCAGGCAACATTCAGAAGGAGTCGTCATGATGGTTTCAGCCAGAATAAAAACTAGATAGAGGAGCGGACTTCCAGGTACTGCTGCTGTTTGAGGTGGCGGATAAGCACCCTGCCCTCGGGCATAAATTCGGTGCCGTAGCGCACCAGGCCTACGCCCTTCAGCTCCGCGTCAATGGCGTAACGCAGCTCGCCGGGAATAGCCTGCTCGAGCAGAACCACGTCAATTTTCTTCAGCCGCGGTTCATATTTAAGCAATACGGCCGACAGGATGCCCATCAGCTCATGAGCCGTACCCGGCATCCCCTGGAGGATTTTAGTCATATCCGGCAGGCCGTAATCGGGCAGGTGCGCCAGCGTCCCGGCGCGACAGTTGAGGACGCGCTGCATATTATCCAGCACCGACAGAATAACCTGGTTTTCCTCACTGACCTGATGCAGGTCGAGTCCGCCGGTAAAGTTGCCGTACAGCATTTCATACAGCGAGGGGGCATTATGGCGTGTGGGCATCTCAGTCATCCTTCAGGGGTTTCAGCGTCAGGCGGTTATGGCTGGCTTCAATAATGCGCGGTTTGTCGGGATCGAGATCGTCGCGCCTCAGCACCAGCTTCCAGTCATTCTTCACCATATCCGGCGCCCGGAATAACCCCACCACCGCGATAAACTGCGCCTTCTCGTCCATCGGCATATCCAGGCTGACGTCAGTGCCGGGTTTTACCACCAGGCTACGGCTGGCAAGCCGTTCGTCTCCGGCGGCCTCCTCGCTTTCCGTGACCAGCTGCTGATAGACCCGTTTATCGAACGCCTTGCGGTCACTGAGCTGGTAGACCCACACCATCACCGGCTGGGAGAGCGAGGTGTTCTCCCGCTCATCGGTGTTCAGTTCCGCCCGGGCGGTAACGTCCAGATGCAGGACGTTTACCTGCTTATAAAACACCGATTTCACCGCCGATGAGGTGCTGTCGCTAATTTTCTGCGTCAGGCCACAGCCTGTCAGCAGTAAAGGCATAAGAAGTAAACTCCATCGTTTAATCGAAGTGGTATGCAACACGCTGGTTTCCTTGTTGTAAAGTTGCAGACGGCATTCCGCAATAGCCGCCAGGCTCAGTAGTAAAGGTGGCGGGGATATCGGGCGGGATCTCCTCTCCCTCCACGCCCAGTATCCCCGTCATGCCGAGCATAAAGGGGGTTTCGCCCAGCACCGGCGCAGGTAGTAACCGGGCAGGAACGGTCAGCTGTATACGCGCTTTATAGCGCCAGCCGAGATAGACCCGCAGCAGGACCAGAAAGTCCTGATATATCTGCCCTTCCGGTAACCACCCCTGCGCCTCGGCGATATCGTCCGTGTACAGCGCAATCAATAGCTGGCTGCTGACCTCTGTCGTTTCGTCGCCCAGCACGTTATAGCCATCGAGCAGAAAATCGTCATTGCCGTAAAAACCCAGTGGATCGTTGATGAAAAACGTGCGCGGGCAGTGCGGCGTGACGGTGGTCCGCGTGCGGGGAGCCAGCAGACGCACCAGCGCCTGAATCCCCTCTTCGGTACGCGCAGGCAGGCGCATGATGCCGAGCAGCGCCAGAAAACGCGATATCGGGGTGGCGATATGCTTATCGGTACCCGGCATTCCCAGACCGATAAGGCCCAGCAGGCTCTGCGAGGTGCTGTCCCTGCCCCCCGCTTCAAACGTCGCCGGGTAGGAATATTTTCGCCAGATGCGGTAAAACTGCGTCAGAATGCGGTGGTTAAAGATATCGAGAAACGCCTCCTGCGCTTCGTGCCCTTCCCGCTGCTGGGCGATCTCGTCGAGCCACGCGGTGGGCAGCGGCGAGTCGACGCCGTAGAGCCCCATAAACGTCGTGCGCACCGTCGGCGGCGCATCCGGATGGTCTTCATCATATTCCACCGCTTTCAGCTCGCTGACCGGGAAGCCCATTCCCGGATGCGGGCGAAACCGTACCGGATCGTCCGCCGGATTCAGGGTGCTGCCCAACGGCGATGCGCCCGGACGACGCTTTTCCAGTAACTGGCAGAAGCGGTAGAAGTTGATGCGATAGATTTCCCGCTCAAGCCGGGGGCTTAGCCGGGAATGCGGCGGTTGTGGTTCTCCTGCCATTCGAGGCGTTCTCCCCCAGGTTGTAGTATCAGAATCAGATGGTTGAACAGGTGAATATCGGTATACAGCGCGAAGAAGCGGTTCAGCATCTCGCCGAACAGGCAGATATCGCCGTGCCCGGCGAAGCCGCTGCTGTCGAGGGTCACCTCAATCTGCACGCCGCGCAGAAAATGGCCCTGTGCAAAACGTTCCACCTCGCTATGCCTGACATCGACAATCGCTTCCAGGCGGCGGCGGTTCATCTCGTTATCGGTCCAGTCATAGAGGGCCAGCGCGCCGCGCAGCACGTCGGCGTTATCCATCATCCACAGGAAACTGCTGCCGAGATGGCTCAGCACCCGCCAGTGAAAACGATCGCGGTCCGGCGGGTAGCACGGCAGCGTCGGGGCGCAGAGGTTACGCACCTGAATGCGCGCGGTGGTGGATTTCACCACCGTGTCCAGCAGCGTACTCTGCAGCGCCCGGCGCGGCAGCTGGCCGTTGGTGCCGGTCAGGCTGAGCGACAGTTTTTCATTCTCCGGTACGGTGTGGTTATCAAACGCCTCGCCGCCGAGCGTCAGCCAGGTGTCGTGCAGCCCTGAAGGACCGGACTTTACCCGCGTATGGTAATAATATTCCGGCGCATCATGGCGCAGCATTCCTCCCTTATGACGAAAGCTGGTGAACGGCACATACGTCTGGTGACCGGAGTGGCGCGAGGAGGTGACCGAATCCACGGAATAAATCTCGGTATGACCGTCCTGGACACGCATCGGGCGCAGCAGGTATTCGGTCTGTAACGAGTCCAGATGCAGGGGATCGGACTCCAGCGGAAACAGATTAATCACCGGCGTGCAGTGCAGGCGCAGATGTTTCTCCGACAGCGCATATTCATGCGGCCACTGTCTCTCCAGCACGATATCGATTTCAAACCACGCAAGTTCTTCCGGGAAATCCACATTTTCCAGGCCGCGCAGCGTCACCGACATAAACTTTTCACGGAAGGTAAAATACTCCAGCAGCAGCTGATAACCGCTGAAACTGCCGCACTCCGGCAGCAGCGCCTCCTCCTTACTGAAACCGCAGACGGCAAAACGGGCGTCCAGCGGTCTGCGGTCAGCATCGCCGGGAAAGCGGATACCCGTTTTCGCCACCCGGAGCGTCAGCGCCTCATGCAAGGCGCAGGCCAGTGGCGCGTCGCCATTCAGGTACAGCGGGATGCGGCTTAAATCGATGCGGCTCCAGTCTGCCAGCGGGCTGCACTCAAAGCGCAGGCGGAGAAGCGAGCGCCCATCCGGTTCCGTCGAGATCCCCGCCCGGGCGAGCGACAGGGGCTGCAGGATCAGCGGCTGCGTCGTGGTGTAATGGCAGCGGGTGCGCTTTTCACCAATGGGCTGAGAAAGAATTCCAAAGCCTTTTTCAACGCGGACAGGTTCTTTCAGTTCACGCCAGTCCGCGGTGAACTCAACAATGGAGAGCGACGGAATGGTACGCAGGTAGTGTGGCCAAATCATGCTCACCAGTCCGCCGGTCAGCTCCGGCAGATCGTCGTCGAGCTTTTCGCGCAGGCGGCCCATCAGAAAGGCGAAGCCTTCAAACAGGCGCTCGACATAGGGGTCGCGCGCGCCCGCTTTGTCGAGATTTAAGGCCGCCGCCCGGTCAGGATGGGCGCGGGCGAACTCTTCGCCCGCTTCACGCAGGTAACGCATTTCGGCGTCAAAATAACGCAGGGTTAAGTCGTCCATAGAAATATGCTTTTAGCCTTAGAGCTACAGGAGGTGCGTTTAAAAAATGGGGAGAAGATCGCGATAGGTGTTTTCTGCAACCTCAGATCGCATCAGTGTCATTGAACATTGAAGCAATAAGTTGCGCGCCCTTACCTCATCACGCATCTTCTTGAAATCATCGTTGCCGGGGGGATCTCCGGCGGTTGGCGAGCAGAATATCAACAGAGATCATTATTCACTCCCTTCCACAACGTCAGATTCATATTCATCCGTGCGGCCTGGCGCCGGGACACCGACGCTGAATATCTGCGACGGCAGACTGAAGTTTCGCAGCTTCAGCAGCGCCAGCGGTCCGTCGCCCAGTTCCGTACGCAGCAGCCACTGAAGCTGTCGCCTGTCCGGCGCGGTGACGCTCAGCCGGTACAGCCCGTCCCCCGCTTTCTGCCGCTGCATCTGTTCCAGCATCCGGATAACGCCCCACGGACCACTGTGGTTTGTATACAGACGGGTTCCCGCCGCCGTCGACGTCCAGGTCAGCATCGCCCCCGGTTTATTGATTACCCCCGGCCAGCGGAAGCTCTGCCAGTCGGCAACCTGGTTAAAATAGTGGAGTTTCTGCCCGTCAAGCGTCAGCTGTGTTTCCACCACTTCCGGCATCGCCACCCCCTGCAGTTCAAAGCTGATACCCTGGCTGCCGTCGGTAAACAGGATGTCGGACAGCTGGCTGAGCTGGTTCACCGCGTTCAGGAAGGCCGGGCTGAACGTCAGCCCCTGACTGTGGGTTCTGTCCGCCACCCAGGTGCTGCCCTCCCTGTGCAGAACGCCGCCCAGCTGCGTGCTGAGGAAACGGTCAATACGTCCGGTATCGCGGCGGATGAACGCCGCCAGCATCGGCAGCGAGGCGTCGCTCTTCGCGGCAGCAAAGGGGTAGCGCCCTTTAAACGCTGAATTCCAGTTCGCGACAACTGAGCGCTGCCACGCTTCGTTCAGGCTGGCCGCCGACGGCTGAAGCACCGTCTCCCAGGCCTGGGTCAGCGGCTGAACAAACATCGTCTGCCCGAAACCGCTCCACTCTTCACCGAGGCTTGCCGCCACCAGGCTGCCGTACTCCTGCGTGTCGGTCAGGTCAACGCTCTTGCCCTGGAAGACCGTCTGCGCCAGCTGCTGCATCATCGCCTGCGGGTCGGCGGCGTTTGCCACCTGCTGGAGCCTGAGGCGCACGCGGGTCAGGCGCGTCAGGTAAGTCTGTAAACTGAGCGAACTGTCCGCCGCCATCACGCTCTGCGCGCTGTTTTTACCCATAAGCTGCAGCAGCGGCCCGAAGGTGCTGTCCAGCGGCCCCGCCGGTCCGGCGGCCTGCTGGTCAATCACCGGCCGGTCATCACCGCCCAGCAGGTTTTTCGCCGATTTCACCAGCGATGCGGAAATGGCCTCTTTCTGCTGCCCGGTCTGCCCCTGGTAAGCCAGGGTGTTCATCAGGGCAATCAGCGGCGACTGGCGCACGTCCCCGGCCAGCGTTAACTGGTCGGTGACGTCGGCAATATTGTGCGCCGGGTTCAGCCGGATACTGTTGAGGAAGTTCAGCCAGGCACCGGCAAAATCGGTGAAGTAGCGCGCCGTCAGGCGCTGCTTCAGCGCCTCCGGGGAGACGTCGCCGGACAGCGTTTTACGGCTATCGCTCAGCACCCAGTCGATTTCATCGCGCCGGGACGCCACGGCGTTATCAATGGCTTCCTGAACCCCGCCCTCCCACGCCTGGCGGGTGAACATCCCCGGCACCGACTCCGGCGTGCTGAACAGGCGACCGGCGTCGGTCTGCGGCGTCATGTCCTCCAGCGTCATGTCCGCGTAGCTGCGGCGCACCCGGGTGAGCATGTTCTCATACAGCGTACTTTCCGCGTTGCGCCGGCCAATCTGCTCCAGCAGCACCTGACGTACCCGGGTGACCAGCTGCCTGTCCGGCGTGATTTTCCAGGCAGGCTGCGACGGCAGGCTCTGCATGTAAAAGGCGTGAAGGTCCGGGGCGATACTCTGCCACAGCGCCGGGGAGAGTCCCGGCCGGGATGGCGCGGTGGTTGTCATCACCTGCGCGTACAGGGCAGCGTCGGCTTTGTCCGGGCGCGCCATCATCAGGTATGCTTTCAGCTGATCGTAGCCCGCCTTAGCTAACGTGGCGCGCTGCGGGCTGCGCGGCGGCAGGTTCGCCAGGACAGTCAGTTTCTGCGTCAGCGCCTGCATGGCCGCATCGCGTATCAGGCGGTTACTGGCCTGGCCGTACCAGGGCATCAGGGCGGCTGAAAGCGGCGCATTGTGGTCCAGCCCGAAGCGCTGGTACCAGGGAGCGCCATTCGCCTGTTGCGTCTGCAGGCGCCCGATATCGTTACGCAGAGCCTGCAGCGCCATCAGCTGCGGGTCGTTAACCGCGGGATGATTCACCAGCTGCTGCGCCCGCGCCGCCGCGCTGACGATATGGTGGCGGTTAACGGCAAAGGAGACCACGCTGCCTGCCCCCCACAGGGCAATCAGCGTCAGCAGGGTGACGCCCGGCGTTCGCTGCCACGGCATCCCTGCCCGCACGCCCCGCGCCTGAGCGCAGTCCGCCGTCACGCCCTGCCAGACCGCCGGAGCGGACCAGCGGTGTTCATGGCCCGCGGCATTATCCTCAGGGGCCAGCGACGGGCTGAACATCAGGCCGCGCAGCGGAACACGCTTCAGGTGCTCCGTCAGCCACGGCGTCAGCAGCGTTTTCCAATGGGATATTCCCTGTTTCTCCAGCTGCCGGCCGAAACGTAACAGGAAATCGTGCGACGGCCCGGCGCACAGCTGCTGCATTCCCCTTTCGCGCAGGGATGGCAGGATAGCGCGGAGCTGGCGCTCCACCCCCGCCGGCGTGGCGCGGGCCGGGAAAAGCGCCCCTACCGTCTGGGTGACGCGCGCATCCTGCGACCAGTCGCTGTCAGTCACCTGCCACAGGTACACCGGCGGCTGCCAGCGCAGCGCCTCCCCGACCTGCTCCAGGGCGCGAAGATGGTTATCCAGCGTACCGGCGGTGGTCTGTCTCTCATCCAGCGCCAGCACGATGCCGTCCAGCGGACGGCTGCGGCGCAGCTTACGCAGGGCGGTCAGGTGCCCGGTGTCCGGCGCCGATGACAGGCTGCCGCCGTAAATCAGCACCGTGCGGTGGCCTTCAAGCCACTGTTTTTCGGCAAGGCCGGGGGCGATGGCGGCGATGTGCGCGGGTTCGCCACAGACCAGCAGCAGGCGGACCTGACTGCGCCAGAAAAGGTTGTAGCGACGGCGGAGGTGGGCTTTCAAATGCCGAATGCTGGCAACGGTCGAGGATTCTGCCTCACTTCGATGCTGTATAAAATCGGTTTTATTTCCAGATGAGAGGAATTTAGCCTGGCGGTAAGCGTTTTTACCAAACAAATATGTCGTAATAAAAAAAATGATAATAAAGAGCAGTAATCCACCCGTTAGTACCAGAGCTAATATAAATAGCCGCTCAAACCAGATAGAGTCTGGAGAAATCCCCAGTATAGTCGGTTCACTCCTGAGGATAAGGCATGCTGCAACTCCCAAGCATAAAAGAACAAACAAGATAAACCACAACTGAAATGTTGTGTTTTTTATTCCCTGTAAAATACGTTTCACCTTTTCTCCCGACATAAAATAACTGGATAGAGAAACATCAGCAATGACTTACAACTTAAATAACACGAGGATAATAAATTCGAAGCTACAACTGTGCTTGAGGCCTGACGACCAACGACCACAAGAAATCATCATGTTCAGACATACTGACAATCAGCTGCGGTGAGGAATATCTGTGATTACCAGAAGCCAAAGCAATAGCAAGCCACGGCGATACACTCCCCGTAAAACCACTCTTCATGTCAATATCGATCAACTTCGCCTTTGTATCATTCAATGGCAAACCGAGATTATTAGCAACCTGTGTTTTCTCTTTATTTCTCGCCCCCATTCCTGCTAACCAGAGATATTCGATATTTTCGAGATTGCTCTTCCCCCATAACAATGACTGCATCACTGATGCATTTAGTCCTGCATGAGTTGTTTTTTCCGGCCTGTGAATATGAGCTATATAATTTTTCAGTTGTGAATCGGCTTGTGTGGCGTTTAAAAGCAATGCCACTGCAGCTTCCCCTTCTCCATTACGTAATTTTGTTTTTAATTTGATTGACAAAATCAATAGAGCTTCTATAGTTCGAGGTTTATCCAGCCAATTATCAATATCGGTCAATCCAAATTGGGAGGAAAACAAAACTTGCGCATGCTCAGGCACAAGTAATTTAATTTCCTCCTGAATATCTGAAATAGTATCTGACGCCAATGCAATATCACTATCGAGCTGTAAAACCACAGTCAACCGCTTTGAAGCCTTACATTTCATTAACGCTGTCTGTAATGTTACGTCCTCAAGAAGTAAGGTTAGCTCCCTGACTATTCTGATTGATAGAGGCAACCTGGCATCGCCAAAACGGGTTTGATAGCTCACTATTTGCGTGACTTCATCCACCACTGTGGGTAACTCAACTCCCCCGGGTATTATAAATTGGTCCGTCATGACACCAGACGTTACAACGTGTGGTAAATGCGTACATACAGCTTCCAGCGTCAGATAACGCTGCCCACGCTGAATTTCATTCTCAATATCTTTTTCCCGTTCATGATTCCAGCCATCAGAGAACCATACGGATGTCAAATAACATAGCCAGCGAACACCAAATATAAACAACCATATTATAAATGGTAAGCTGATAAAACAGTTCCAGAATAATCCCCCTCGTACTATGCTATGTGAGGGCCACAACAATGAGGTAAAAAGCCCACCACAAACAATGAAGACAAGCAGAACAACCGACCATCGTTTTACGGACGGAGGTAATTTCCGCTTAGTTGCGGGAGGAATCACAGAGAGATCAACAGGCATTATTTACTCGTTGTAGCGCAGCTTAGTGAGGTAATTAATGTGCAACCGCAAGTACATTTATAATTATGAAATGCAACGGGTACGCCATTATCTTTCATAGTAGGGTGGCCTTCCGCTATATATGATGGACTATGCCCTTCTATGGGACAACTTACCGCATCGCCTAAACGCGCCACACCCACCCCCTGAAATTTCATGGTCCCGGAACCGGACAGCACCTGACCACCATGCGTTGTTTTATCGCCAATACGAACGATGCCTTTCATTTCTTCACCTCCATCATGGCGCGTTTTTTATCCACCATGCTGTGCGACTTGTCCATTCCCAGCATCCAGCGCCAGAGTGAACGGGGATTCTGCGCGGCACTGATATCCCAGGGATCGTCCGGCGCAATCACGCAGCTGGCCTGCACCTCCTCACTCCAGCGCGGGATCCGGCAGGTGTACATCGCAAAGACCCGGAACGGCCAGGCCGTCAGATACAGCGCCATCAGAAAGGGCACCACAAAAAACGGCGCCCCGTAGGTGGCGCTGAACATCAGATACCAGTAGCCAAAAAATATTCCTTCCCGGCATACCTCCACCGGCGGCATCAGTTTCAGCACGCCGGCAACCGCCTCCGGCCCTTCTTCCATATAGCGGCGCACAAATTCCCAGTTGCGGTATAAGTCTTCACGCCGCGGAGCGGAAACCGACAGCGTGAACGTTTTCAGCACCGTTTTGCGATCTTCCGCCAGCACATGTCCGCGAATATCGTAATTCTTCCGCTTCGTTAATTTATAAGTCACGCAATCGCCGGTGGTGAAAAAGATGTCGTCCCAGGGGGCGCTGTAAACCTCCCCGTCCACGCTGAATACATGCACCAGTCTGTTTTTCCTGTCAAATCTGACGGGATAATGCGTCCAGCGGAAACATTCAACTCTTAGCATTAAATAACAGAATAAAGAGACCAGAATTGACACAAAAAGAGCAATAAAACCGATGACATAAAACCATCCGTCATAATCCTGCTGCAAAAAAAAATGAACAAACATATTACAGGGTATATAAATTACACCTGAGGCAAAAAGCACAAGTAATGCCAGTGACGGTACGGTTAAAAATCCTTTTACCGCATACCACTTATCCACCACCTCCATATAACCCGAGCTGAGATGAATCACCGCCGCATCATCCATGACTTTCTTGTCACCCAGGTCTACTTTTTCATTCTGATGTAATTGATTAGCGAGTTCATCTTCTGTCAGTACAGGTGAGGCCCGGTACTTATATTTAATCATTAACCCATCATAATCCATTTTTTATCCTACCTGTGTAATATCGTTCAGACTCTGCATTTCAATTTGAAGCGTCTGATGAGGTTCAGGGGGAAGTCCTTCTGGCGTTACTCCCCACATCGTTTTCTCCAGCCATTGCTGCAGCTCATTGGTCTGTTTCCTGGAAATATAAAATGCCGCGACCAAAAGTATCCCTACCATTACCCACCCTAAAGTCAGAGCAGTCACTTCGATACCTAAACCAAGACCAACAAGTGTTTGCGCTCCTAATCTTCCACCGATCCTAATTAATAAGTCACCAACCCACTTCCAGTTAATAAACGGCGCGAAAGCCAAGTAAGTTCCAGATGCCGCCGACGCTCCATAGGCAAAAGCCAACCCTTTACGCTTACTGTTCCATTCTTCCTGAAAATGAACAGCATCATAATAAGCCGCCACCAGTCCCCCTGCGGCCCCAAGGAAACGTCCGGATGCAGCAAACCATTTTGCAATTTTTTCCGCCGCTGAACCGGGAAACTCCGCACCCAGTTTATTAAAGCGAACTATCGCCGACTCTATCGTTCCAGCTGTTGTTCCCGTTAGTGACAGTGTTCCTGCCCAGAAGCGATTTCTGGCTTCCTGCTGACTTGCGGTTACGGGCTTATGGCTGAAATCCATGCTTACCCACAACGACGCTGTTTGCAACGCCATTGAGACCACCCCGAGCGCCAAAGGCACGCTTTGTTTTATCGAACTGAATCCCGCGTTGATATGGTTCTGCCAGCGAGCAAATAATAACCTGTCAACATCAGTATCGGTGCGTAAGGATTCACTCAGGCGATACACGCGTTGACTTTCCGGTAGCGCAGCCAGCTCATTGAACGTATCCATATCAACAGCGGCAATATAATGGCGTTCGCCGGCTCCGGTAAGCGGCACGCCATCAATTCCAAGTCGGCGAACTTCCCATCTGACGTACATACGCAGAACATCTTCAGTACTATCCCCGGTAATCCCGGCATTTCTACCCAGCACTCTGACAACGTCCTCCACAAAATCAGCCTCGCTCCCGATACGAGTTACAGGAATAAATGCGCGTCGGTCAATGACGGCCATCATGCTAAATAATTGATAACTCAAATGACTTTTTGCTGCTGCCTGTAAAATTTGTGAAACAGGACCAATGACTTTTCCCAAAAAGGTTCCAAGGTAACCTGCGGCGGCCTCCTGCATCTTGTCAAACGTATCTTTAAAAGCATCAGCAACCCCATTCCAGGGCTGAGCCCACAAACTACTATTATCCTGAACTAACGCTCCCAGACGCTGTGACAGTTTGTCCTGATTAAACACCAGCGCACGCATCAGGATATTGTTGTAATCATTAGACTTCATTTTTAGCTGTTGGGTGAAATAGCGCAGCGTCAATGCCTTATCTTGCATGCCAACGATGCAATAACCCACTGTCTGTATATAATCGAACCCACTCTGAATATCGGCCACATCAAAATTGCACTTGAAGTACCCAGTGGTGACTTCACTTTTGAACCACTCCAGGTACATCTCTGTCGTAGGACCGACGACTGATTCATCGTAGGAATTAACTTCTTCATTAAATTCCTTGATAAATTGTTCAAGCTGTTTTTCATCATAATGTGACGCGTAGGTCTGCCATTCTTTCTCAACGCGACTGTTTAGTGTGGCATCCAAATCAGCATTGCGCTGCTTTGCGAGTTCCTGGGAAGGTAATAAATCAAGGCCTTCTCGTGTTTTTGTTCCGAGTTTCTCACTCATGGAAGTGAACTCAACGTTTGCAATCTTGTCCCGCGCCATCTGACGGGTCATCGACTCCTTTAAGCCAATCAGTGTGGAAGCTAAAGAGTGTTTCCAGATATATTTCTCATTGCCATAAAGATCCCGAGTTGTTTGATATGACAGCAGCGATGAAATTTCTTGCAGTATTGCCACTGGATCCGGAAGCACTAAAATCGCCCCTTTACCCGGCATTAATTTCTCGGCAGACTTAATCAAATTGGTCGCGGCAAGTGGAAGGGGCTGAAAATATGACGCCGAGTAGTCCTTAATTTCAGCATAAGCTGACATTGGGCTATACTCGGCAACAACTTTAGTCACTTGGGAAAGGGCTAATAGCTTTTCCCCATTACCGCTGCTTAGCCATCCATCCATATCGAATCTTTGCATTATTTTTTGACGGACCGCAGGAACTTCATATTTTTTTCTTACCGCAGGCGTCCATTTGTTTTGCGACCAGGCAAACCAGAATATGCCGTTTTTCATTGGCGGCGGCATTACAGGTAACGTAATTAATGAAGCTTTTGCCAGATCTTCTGGCTTAGTAATACATGGCTTCATTTCACCACTTAACAATCTTGGTGGCACATCACCACATCCAGGCAAAGGATAATAATAACCCTCTTCCGTCACATAGTAGTCCTGCCATCGATTAATCATTTCATCATAGACATGAAGGTAACCTTCTCTCAATAAACGCCCTGTATAGGCAGAACGGCCACGAGGAGCGATGGACGGTGAGATATTTTCAGGCAAATATGGGATATTATCATGATTATCTGCGATACCCGGCCGTACAGGTAGAATGGGTAGCCCGTAACGGCTACAAAAACCGCATCCCTGGTTATTTTCACTCATGATTATTTTCCTTTTATCTTTCCTGTTGTAACAGAAGTTTCTGCCATTCAATATCACTCAAACCATTAATCATCCGCGAAAAAACTTCAGGCGTGTTTTCTGCACACCTTAACCATTCCTGGATTATTGGAATACGCCAGAAATCAGGCTCACGGGTCAAGCCACTACAGGCAAAGGCAATAAGATCATTGTGATGTATCAGGCCCAGACTCAGCCCCCGACTCAGCAATTTTTCAATACGCTGACTACAGTTTCGACGTTCTGCAATATCAGTAATAAATGGAATTTCCATTAACACTCGATTTATTAACCCTATGTTTTTTAGGCGCGCAGCTGGAAAAACGGTTTCATGTTCAACGGATGTGAGCATTACTTCTGAAGGATGACATACCAGAGTATGCCATTGACCTTCAATCCAAAGCGTCCAGTATGATGACTGTCTGACAGGGATGAGTTCCATTAACTGTCTGTATGTAAACATCCAGGAAAGATGGAACAACACACGGGGATCGTAATATCGAAGAATATGACGTCGGTGATTTTCATCAGTAAAATGCATTGCTTTGATAAGCACGCTACGCATTTCAGATACCGTGCGTTCGCTTCGGATTAGCAAAGTGCATAGCGGAGGTATTTCAGGTTTTTTTTCCTGCCTCAGATTTGTCATAAGCATATTCCAGTCAGCAGCACTCATTTCTTTCAACGGCAGTAACCAGGGATAAAGATGCGCCTGAGGTTTCAGCATGGGGGAAACCATTTCCAGCACTGGCCATGATTTATCAATATCAGGATGCTGAACTCTGTCAATAATCGCAAAGTCATGCTGACTTAATGGCAGAGCATCTCTTAAAAAGTCATTTTCCATACCCTTTCCTTTTAGCTTAACGGTACAGTCGCATCACCCTGACTTGAGGCCTCAGCTACAGCATTTTCACATGCCGTAAACTCTGGAAATGGTGCCTGTTGGGTTGCTGGTCCAGCATAATCAAAGCCAGCACTCTTGACATAAAAATGCCCACCAGTTCCATTTTCAATTTTGTCAGGCGAAACCGTCAGATAAGAGCCGCCACACTGAAGGGTGATTTTCTTCTGTGCGGAGATCACGATTTCATCCTGGGTGCTGGTGATGGTGATGCCTTTCATCGCCGTCATTTCCATCGCATCAGTTTGCGCCTGAATTGTCACTCTTCCGGCTGCTGCCACCAGTTTCATACCCAGTTCATGTACAAACGCCACCATGCCGCGTTTTGCTGCCAGCACCATTCGTCGTAAGGAGGAGACTTCGGTATTGCCTCCCGCCGTCATTATCTGACTGCCATTCGCGCTGAGCTGAATATGCCGGGGAGTTGAAAGAGCAATCCCGCCGGGCGCACCCGCAACAATTACAGGTTGCTTAAGGGTATCTACGTTTTGTTGCAGAAAACTCTGCTGGGTACTGTTATCCAGGGGCTCAAGCTGAGCCGTCTGCAATAAACCGGACAGAGATTCAGCGAGAGAGAGGGCATCGGAAAGCTGACGCTTTATCTCATCCATATTCAGTTGCTGCCCGGCTGATTTAGGCTGAGCCTGGGTTGTCAGAAGGATCCCCTTTCCGGCCCGTATCGCTCCGTAGCTGTCCGTCCGCAGCTCAAACCCCTCCCCGCGAGGCTGTTTTTCGCTGTCCACCAGATGCCCCAGGTTCAGCTGACTCTTGCCGCCGTACTCCGTGCTGACCTTGATGTGCTCTTTGCCACGCGCGTCGTCGAGGCGGATTTTGTTGTTCGCCGGGGTCCGCAGGACGTTGCGCTTATAGTTCCGGATGGTGACAGGGTCCGGGTGCGCCGAGTCGTGCAGGACACCGGCAATATACGGACGGTCCGGGTCTCCCTGCTCAAAAGCGATGGCCACTTCCGTCCCCGCCAGCAGCGGCAGGTGCAGGCCGTATGTGTCCCCGGCATAGGGGCGCGCCTGACGTACCCACAGACTCTCTTCCCCCGGCTGCCAGTGGTCGCGGTCAAACAGCAGGTTGACCTTATAACGGCCGTCGCGGTCGATATGGCCGTAGATATCGTTGGTTTTCGTACTGGTCACCCGCGCCGGCAGCGTGCCGGCCATGACCGGCCTGTCGCCCGGTTGCGGACGGAAGCCGTAATTTTCCGAGAACGGGATGGCCGTAAACGCCACCTCATAGCTGCGGTCGCGACGGGCGCGGCTGTGGATGCCGGTAATCACCACGCCCTGGCGGAAAACCTCCGTCACCTCAGCGCCTCCGGTGACCTTCAGCTCCCGGCCCGGCGCCAGCGCCGCGCTGCTGGTCCTGCCGCTCAGCCGGGTCTGGTCGTTCAGGTAGAGCTCGTGGCGCAGACGGGCATAAAACGCCCCGCTCTCCGGCTCCGGGTTGCGCTGGCCGTCACTGCCCGGCGCCAGGTAGTTATCCGCCCAGTGATACGCCTCACCGTAGGTGGTGACGTCGCCGGACGTCACGTCCGCGCTCTGGCTCATCTCCTCCGGCGTGTTGCGGTAGTTGTAGTCCCGGGTGAACACCGACTGCTGCACCACGTTATGCTGGCTTTTCAGCGCCCACACCGACTCGGTACCGCTGTCGTGCTGGCCGGAGGGCGGCACCGACGGCAGAACCAGCCCCTGCTCGTAGTGCCGCTGGTCATCGTAAAACTCCACCACGTCAATGTTCAGCCGGGTGTCGGCGGTGAAGCGGAACCAGATACCGACCTCGCCCAGCAGGCGGGTGATAAAGCGCAGGTCGTCCTCGCCGTACTGCATCACCTGCTCGCGACGCGGATACGCCTGTGCCAGGGTGAAAACAAAGTCCTCCCCGCGCATGGCGTGGCGGGTACGCAGGATATGCTCCACGATATCCGGCACCGACATATCCTGGTAAATCCGGTTCTGGTGGCTCCGGGAAAGCAGCGCCAGACGGGGCTGCAGGGTCAGGGAATAGTGCGTTTCGTCGCGGGATGCGGAAAGGCGCTCAAACGCCGTCACCACGCCCTGAATCGTGCGCACCGGCTGCTGAATGTTAATCCCGAAACCCTGGTCCGCAGGCGCCTGCAGGGTGAAGGTCGCGTCCTGCATCAGCATCTGCTGCGGCGTGATGGTTTTGTCGGCGCTGGTGAACTCAATCACGTATCTGAACGGTTCGCTCAGGGCCTCCTCACCTTCAAAGCTCAGCACGTCCAGAAGAGCGCTGCAGCCGCGCACCGTTAACAGATGGTGGCTGTGGCTGAACAACAGGGATTTTATCTCGCTCATACGCCCGCCCCTGCGCCAAACTCCATCACAATCCCCCCCTCTTCATCCCGGCCCAGCATCAGGTGCTGCGGCTTCTGCCCCGCCGCCATATGGGTCAGCAACTGCTGGCTCAGCGCCGGCAGTATCTGCTGGTTGAGCAGGCTGTCCACGTTGCGCGCCCCGGTATCCGGCAGCAGGCAGGCATCCGTCAGAGCGTCGTACAGGCTGTCGCTGATGGTAGTGGTCATGCCGTAGTGGCGACTGAGGCGTTTGCTCACCTGGCTGAGCTTCATTCCGACAATCGTGCGCATCGCGTCCCGCGTGAGCGGGCGGTAGATCACCGTCTGGAAGCGCGCCAGCAGCGCGGGCTGGAAGTGGTCGCGCAGCAGCGGACGCAGCAGTTCATGCAGGTCGGACTCCGTGGCCTCCGGCCGTTCGCCCAGCATCTGCATGATGTGGTCGCTGCCGAGGTTAGAGGTCATCAGAATAACCGTGTTGCGAAAGTCGATCTCCCGCCCCTCGCCGTCGCGCATAAAACCCCGGTCAAACACCTGGTAGAACAGGTTCATCACGTCCCGGTGCGCCTTCTCCACTTCGTCCAGCAGCACCACGCTGTACGGACGCTTTCTGACCGCTTCGGTGAGGATCCCGCCCTGGCCGTAGCCGACGTAGCCCGGAGGAGAGCCTTTCAACTGGGAGACGGTATGCGGCTCCTGGTATTCGGAGAGGTTGATAGTGATTAAGGATTTCTCACCGCCGAACAGCGCGTCAGCAAGGGCAAGCGCGGTTTCAGTCTTGCCGGTGCCGCTCGGCCCGGTCAGCAGGAACACGCCCTGCGGGCCGTTCTCCGACGTCAGCCCGGTTTTGCTGGCACGGAGACGCTGCGCGATGGCGTTCAGCGCAGCGTCCTGGCCCACCACGCGTCTACCGAGCTGCTGTTCCAGGCTCAGCAGCTCCGTCTGCTCATCCTTCATCAGAGACGAGAGCGGCACGCCGGTCCAGTCGGCGATGACCGTGGCAACGGTGCGCGCATCCACGTCCAGCCCCAGCAGCGGGTTCCCCTGCTGCACGGCACTAAGCTGGTTTTGCAGGTCCGCGATTTCCGCCTGGCGGGAGATATCGGCGCGGCAGGCGAGCAGGTTTTCCGTGAGCTTCAGCTCCTGGCCGTACTGCGTTTCCAGCTCATCGAGCTGCAGGATAATACGGACTTCGTCCTGTTCGATGGCCGCCAGGCGTTCGCCGTGGGTGTGGTTGCCCGCCGCGATATCTTCCAGCAGCGCCTGCTTTTCCATCGCCAGGGCGGTGAGCTGCGCCTTCAGTCGGGTCAGCGGCGCCGGCACCGTATCCAGGCTCATGCGGATGCGGGCGGAGGCGGTGTCGAGTAAATCCACCGCCTTGTCCGGCAGCTGGCGTCCGGTCAGATAGCGTCTGGAGAGGATGACGGCGGCGCGCACCGCCTCATCGGTGATGTGCACCCCGTGATGCTCCGCGTAGCGGGACTTCAGGCCCCTGAGCATCAGGCAGGCGGTGTCGTCGTCCGGCTCATCGACTTTGATCATCTGGAAGCGCCGCTCCAGCGCCGCATCGCGCTCAAAATACTGTTTGTACTCGCTCCAGGTTGTGGCGGCGATAGTTCTGAGTTCGCCCCGGGCAAGGGCCGGTTTCAGCAGGTTAGCCGCATCGGCGCCGCCCGCCTGGTTACCCGCGCCGATAAGGGTGTGGGCCTCATCAATAAACAGAAGCACAGGCAGCGGCGACTGCTGCACCGCGTCGATAATGTTTTTCAGCCGCTGCTCGAATTCTCCCTTCACCCCCGCTCCGGCCTGCAGCAGGCCGAGGTCAAGGGTGCGCACGCTTACCGGTTTCAGCGCATCCGGGACGTTGCCCTCGGCGATTCTGATCGCCAGACCTTCCACCAGCGCGGTCTTGCCGACGCCCGGCTCGCCCACCAGTATCGGGTTGTTCTTGCGGCGTCGGGAAAGAATGTCCACCATCTGGCGGATTTCATTATCACGGCCGAACACCGGGTCAATTTTGCCGTCCCGGGCGCGGGCGGTCACGTCGAGGGTGAACTTATCCAGCGCATTCTGCAGGGCCGGATTCAGATCCCCTTCTTTTACGCCCGCATTAACCGGACGGCCGACAAACGCCACCTCGTCGCCCTGCGCCAGCTCTGCTTCCTGCTGCACCTCCGGGCGTTCCTCGGACTGCGCGTCCAGTAGCGGACGCAGGCGCGCCAGCTGGCTCTGCGCCAGGGTCAGCAGCGGCCACAGGCCGTCGCAGCGCACCAGACTCTGTTTATCCACCAGCGCCATCAGCAGGTGGATACTACGGATATGCTCCTCCCCGGCCAGCGAAGCGCTTAGCCATGCCTCCTGCATCAGAGTCTGAATAGCGTCTGAAAGCTGCGGGCGGCCGCGCACCGAACGGGGGAGCTTATCCATAAAGGTCAGCAAATCCTGCCATATCGCGTCCATATCCCATTCGTAGCGCCGCGCCAGTACCGTCAGGTCGCCCTCGCCCTGCTCCAGCAGTTTCAGCAGCCAGTGCTCGGGCAGGATTTCCGCGTGCGCCCGGGTCTGGCACAGGGTGGCAGCGCCTTCCATCGCACGGGCGCAGTAAGGGTTAAGACGGCGTAACAAAATGGCGGGATTTTCCATGAGCTTTTCTCTTTATCAGTTCCGGACACGCTACCGCCCGTCGCTGTTCCCTGTTATTCAGGAACCCAAAGCGCATCAGGTCAGGCAGGCAGATTGTTTTTTTGCTGAGCGCCCGTCAGTTCAGGCGCTCAGCAAAAACGGGCAGCGGAAACTGCCCATCAGGGGATGACTCTAAATAGTTCGCGCTGTAGCAAGACGACAAGCGAATGCAGCCAACGGCGCTACAGCGTGAAATATGGCGAGTCATCAGGCGGTGGCGCGTTCGTTCCAGCTGTCGGAATGAATGATGTTGCCGTCCTTGTAGGTCCAGGTGATTTTTTCGTAACGCAGCTCAATCTGCTCGAGGTGGTTATGCTTCTCGTAGGACGGGTCCTTGACGTCGTGCATCAGCGGGTTGACCTTCACCACCTTCACGTTCTCAAGCTTCGTGTTGAAGTACTCCACTTCCTGACCGGCGTCGTTGATTTTGTACCAGCGGAATTCAGCCGACTTCAGCGTCTGGCCGGTGGTCACCGCCTTGTACAGGTACGGGCTGGAGGCGTCGATTTCCTTGGTGAACAAGAACGGCGTGTGGATACGCGTGCCGGTCAGCTTCCCGGTGTTGTTGTCGGTCGGGATGTACAGGTTATGCTCCTGCGCCACCACCTCGATGCTGCCCTCGCGGTCCTTCACGTCCACGGAACCTTTGATGTCCGCGCCGCCGTCGTCCTTCAGCCACAGATAGACTGGAATTGCCATATTACTTCTCCATTTATACACGTCGTCCTTCAGGCTGCCTCTTTGTTGGCTGCCTTCATTTGCCCCGGTCACATAGTGAACTATGCTTCCGGGGACGCATTCAGTTGCCGCTGCGAGGCAGCCCGAATGACTGTGTGTATCATTTTAAAAAGCGCCATCATCCTGCGATGGCGCGGGGGTCATGCCCGGTGGCTGGCAGGCATTCGCCTGCGGCACCAGACTGATTTCGACACGGCGGTTCAGCGCCCGGCCTTCGACCGTGTCGTTGGGGGCAACGGGTCGGCTCTCGCCGTAGCCCTGCACCGCAAAACAGCTCTCCGGCACGTCGCCGGTGTCGCGCATCCAGTCGCGCACCGATTCGGCACGCTTAAGCGAAAGTATCTGGTTGGATTTATCGTCGCCGGTGCTGTCGGTATGGCCCGCCACCACAATCAGCCAGCCGGGCTTCGCTTTAATGCCGACCAGCGAGTTCACCAGCAGCTTTGTCGAGCCGGGCTTCAGCACCCACCTGCCGGTGTCGAACAGCGACATGCTGTCGAGGCGGATGATTTTCGGCGCGGTTTTCTCGGCAGGCTTCAGTGGCGGAGGCGGCGGGACATAGGAACGAATGGCGTCAAGCACCGGCATGCGCAAATGCTCCCCGTGATACAGGCCGAGCCCCATTTCCAGCGGTTCACCGTGGCGCGCCCACCGATCCAGCTGCAGCGCATCCCCGCGCAGGATCTGCACGGCGCGGGCTTTCGGGGCGTAGTCATCCATCGCAATCTGCGCGTAATGCTGAATATCGAACCCCACCCGCTGCAGCAGCTGGCGGTTGTTCCACGCGCTGGCGCACAGTGCGATGATGGCGGCAAGGGTGAACAGGCAGAATGCCCGCCGTAAAGTTCTGCTGAGCGGCGTCACGCCGGCGCCCAGTGGCAACAGCGGCAGAATAAAATTCGGCAGCGTGACATCCGCTGATGAGGGTTCGGGCTGCCAGCCGGGCAGCGAATTCAGGGCAGTATGTTGAGACAACCAGCGCTGCCACAGGCTATCAGCCAGAACCGGCGCCCCCGAAGGCGTCATGTGATATACCACCATCGCCGGGTCCGCCGGAGGCATATCGTCCGACGCCGCCGTCAGCGCGGCCATCATTGTTTGTTCAGTCAGGCGAACCAGCGTATTCATCCTCACCTGCGCAGCCAGGCGGTCCGTCCCGTCCTTTTGCGCCAGCCATGTCCCGGTGCTGCACGGCACATCGTCCGCCAGCCATACCTGCATGGCCTCCCCGGCCTGCGCTGTCTGCCACAGCGGTTGTGGAACAGACGCCCCCACCACCTTACTGTTCAACAGTAAAGGCACCGCCCGGCGGCAATCGCTCCGCACCTGGCTCAGCTGCCAGCGCAGCTCATAAAGCCCGGCCGCCAGCGCCGCCTCATCACGATGCAGCTGCGGACAGACGCTGACCATCACCGCCAGCTGCGATACGAGGTCCGGGCGTTTCCACAGAAGAATACGTACCGTCTGCTGCAGTTCAGCCGTCGGGACGTTTAACCAGCAGCCCCGTGCCGTGCGGTAAACTGGCCCGCTCTCCGGCCACCCGGCGATATCACCGCAGACCAGCACCACCGGCAGGCGATACGGCGCGTCCGGTATCTCATCCAGCCAGGCGTTATCTACCAGCGGATCTTCCCGCCTGCGCCCGGCGAAAATCAGCCCGGCGATAACGGCGGCCAGTATCAGCGCAGCGGCCAGAATCCGCCCGCCGGAGGCCAGCGGCAGAAACAGCAGGCAGAGCAGCAGCGCCAGGATCCCGCCCCAGAGCCATAACAGGCGCAAATAGCGCACGTTCATTTCCCGGCCCCCGGCAGCAGGGTTGCAATCAGGGAATCAAGCCAGTGGTTCAGACCCCACCACAGCGCGGCGATCGCTACCAGCGACAGCCCGATGCAAACCGGCCAGCGACGTAACCCGTCCGCCAGGCCGCTGCGCCCGGAGATACCCGCCAGTACGGGACGGCTCTGGTCCGTTTCAAACGGCGGCACGCGCTCGGTCAGTACCCGAACAAGCTGGTCACGAGCCGGTTCATTCAGGGCATAACACCCTTTAAAGCCGAGCATCAGCACCCGGTGGAAACAGGTCAGCACCGCCATATCCGGCGCGGGCTCACGCAGAACCTGTCGCATCCGTTCATACAACGCGTCTCCGGCGTCCAGAGCACCAAAGTATTTCGCCTGCAGCGGACGGTCATACCAGACGATGCAGGCATCATCCTCGCCTTCGCGCCCTTTGGCGGTCTCATCCAGCAGCGCACACCAGGCGTAGAGAATATGCCGACGGCTCGCCTCGCTGACGTCCGCAGCCTCGAGCTTCGCCATCACCTGTTCAATATGATCTACACAATGTCGCCACAGGCGGTCGCCCTCCCCGTCGGCCAGTCTTGCGCCGAACCGCAGTTCCGTCACCGTCAGCCACGCGTCCGCCATCAGGGCGTCGATATTTATGTCCTGTTTCATGAGCGCAGCACCGCAAACAGTTCAAGTTCCGGATCGCCCAGCAGACCGGGGACGTAAAAGACACAACTGCCTTCCAGCAGCATCGCCCGCGCCGCCGGATGGGCCATATCAAGGGTGAAATACTGGTTTTCCAGGCGCAGCGGGATAGCCGCAGGGACGTGGCTCATCGCGCGCAAAGGAATGCCGGGCTGCGAACCGTTGACCACCCTGTCGACTTCATCCGGGCTACCCGCTTTGCACTGAAGCGGAAACTGCTCCAGCAGTTGCGCTACCGGCAGCGGCGAGCGTACCGAAAGATAAAAATCCGCCTCTTCACGCAGTCTCGGATCGCGGAGACGGGCGTGCCAGCGCTTGCGCCGTTCATCGCGGACCATGTCAATCGCCACGACCCGCGACGGCAGGCTGGCTTCCAGCAGCACACCCAGTAGGTCAAACAACGGCGGGAAGACCGCCGTTAGCTGCTCATGACGATAGGCCGGAATATCGGCGGTGGTGTGATCAAGAGAAAACGTCAGCAGGCTGCCTGCAAGACCGGCCAGCGCCTGATAAAGCCGCTCCGGGTGCACCTGCGGATAGCGCACCAAATGGCTCAGCACCGGCTCAGCGCTGTTGAGCGCATTCAGCAGCCAGAACAGCGACACGTCCGCCACCGCGAAGTCGGCCATCCGTTCGTTGCTCTCCCGGCGCATAGACATCAGGCGCTGCAGGCGCGCGCGTAGCTGACCCGTCAGATATTCGGTCTGCTCCGTTAGCCAGCGGCTGGCCTGCACGTTCAGCAGCGGCGGGATAAACGACGCGTCCTGCGACCAGTCTCCCTGGCTGTCGCGCTTAAGACGGGCCACGGCGACGGTCTGGTAATTGCCGTTGTCGTTATCCTCTGTACGCAGCGTCAGCTCCGGCTGCATTACCGCAATCTGGCGGCTGTCATCCCCATAGCGGTTACGCACCTCCCGCCAGGCCAGACGCCAGCGCACAGGACGCTCCGCTTTCTGCTCCGGTTGCAGGCAGTTGCCGCCGTTTTCATACTCATGGGGCAGCGCCAAAACCACCGTCAGTTCGTGGCTTTCTGTTTCCGGTAAGGTCATCACGGGCGGCAACGCATCGGCGTTATCGCTATCAGTGAGCGTTCCGTCGGCGAAACGCACGCACAGGTGGTCGGCCTTCAGTTTCCCCTGCTTCAGCAGCGCGGCGTCAAAAGCCGTCCGCGCAACCCCCCAGGGATGTATTGCTCCCAGTCGGGCGACACACTCTGTGTGCCAGGCCGCTTGCGCGGCCTCCTGCTGAAAATGTTGAGGGGAAACCATCTGGCCCCGCCCCCACAGCGGTCGTACTGTTTTCATCCCTGCCCCCGCCTTACGCTTTCGCTTTCGGCATCTGAGAAACCAGAGACAGGTTCACGTCCATCCCTTCCACCTGGAAGTGCGGCACCGCGTACAGCTTCACGCGGAAGAAGCCCGGATTGTCCTCGATATCTTCCACCACCACCTTCGCGTCGCGCAGCGGGTGTGAGGCCTGCAGCTC